>DUTE01000102.1 GCA_012842235.1 Bacillota bacterium | reverse complement strand
TTTCGTGCTAAAGTCTTTTCTGATGTTTGGTTTAGAACCTATCTTTAGCGGTTTTTCTGACAATACTAGGTCAGCACCTACTGGAAGCTTTTCTTCAACTACAATTTTCGAGCTATAGCTTTTCAAAAGCCTTACTGCATCACCAATTACTCCTTCTACAGGACTTGCTATAAACCAATGTTTCTTTCCCTCTAACGCTTCTTCTAGTTTTTCACGAGCCTCATTTACTTCGCGATTACTGCTATTGGTCAATTCAATTTCCCAAACATAATAAGTTGAAGTTAAGTCTAGGAGTTTTTTTTCTATTACACCCAGGTCTTTGCGTGTCTTTGCCACTACATATAGACCCATTGGTCCTTTGGCTGCATAACGTGTTTCAGGCCAAGTATTGACTTTATTAATGATTTCTCGGTAGAGATCTGTCGGTAATCCTTTTACTAAAACTGCTGGATCTAAGAGAGGAGCCAAACCAGCATAACCTGGCAAAGGGCTAACTAACTTGGTAACCTCGTCTAAGGCACCATTTTTAAGATCCTGTTCGCCAAATCCTAGCAAAATATGAATCTTGTCCCCTAGCACTTTACCGACACGAAAGCGAAAGCCCTCTCTGCCTTGGTAAGTTTCCTTTAGGGCTTTGATAAAATCAGCAGTTTCTTGTTTTTCAACCTGAACTACAACCTGGTAATCTTTACCGCCAACTAAATCATCTAAACCCCTTTGGACATAAACAGAAAAACCTTGACCAGCAATAAGAATAGCTAATAAAATAAGCACTGTTTCAAGGAATATTACTAACAGTAAATCTTTAGTAAGTCCACGTTGCATAAGCCCCCCTCCTTTCGCCTCAATTATAGCAGAATCAACGTTTGTTACCCCTGGTAAGTTTCTGTACTTTCAGAAAAACTTAGAAAAAAAAGAGGAGCATTATGCTCCTCTTAAATATCTAAGGCTATTTTCGGCCAAAAACACTTGAAATAATTGAACCAGTACTTTTAACTGCCATTCCTAGAAAACTTTTATTGGCTTCAAAAATACTGTCAAGAGCGGAAATAACATGATCGATCTGCTCTTTTGTAACCACAAGAGGTGGTTCAAGCCGGATAACATTAGGATTATTGAGAGTGTATGCTGTAATAACCCCATACTTATTCTGAAGCTGTCCTGCTACTAACGATCCAAGATACTCCTCTGAAGCACGTGTAAGTGCTCCACCACTTATCTTATCAAGCATGCCTTTTGGTTGTTCAAACTCTAAGCCTACTAAAAGGCCTCTGCCACGTATCTCTTTAATCAGACCATGTCTTTGATTGAGTTCGTTTAACTGATCTTGAAGATAATTTCCCATCTCTAGGGCTCTTTCTGCAAGATTTTCGTTTATAACAACCTCTAAAGCAGCTATACCAGCCGCTGCAGCCCATGTATTACCTCCGAATGTTGTTGTGTGAAGAAGACATTTTTCTTTACTACCATAGGCTTTATTCCATACTTCTTCAGTTGTTATAAATACCGATGCTGGTATAATTCCTCCACTTAGAGACTTTGCTATACACATAATATCAGGATTTGCTTCATCCCATTCGCAAGCAAACATCTTTCCAGTTCTACCAAGACCAGTTTGAATCTCATCTGCAATAAATAAGGCCCCATAATGGTGACAAAGTTCCTCTACAGCTTTAAGATAGCCTGGTTCAGGAATAATAATGCCACCTTCACCTTGAATTGGCTCAACAATAAAAGCTGCTACATCGCCTTTTTTCAATCTTTCTTCTAGAGCTTTTATGTCATTAAACGGAACCTTGTCAAAATGAGGTACTAAAGGTTTAAATGGTTCTTGATATTTTTCCCTACCTGTAGCTGAAAGAGCACCCATGGTTTTACCATGAAATGAGCCAATTGTAGAAATTATCGCTGTTTTCCCAGTTGCAATACGAGCTGTCTTAAGCGCCCCCTCAACTGCTTCAGCCCCACTGTTGCCAAAGAAACAGTGTTTAAGCTTTCCAGGTGTCAGCTCTGCAAGATTCGCTGCTAAAACGCCAGCTAGTGCTGGTAGTGAAGCTTGCATAAAATTGGGGCGTTCTTGTACCTTTTTTAAAGCATTGATTATATATGGGTGATTATGTCCTGTATTAAGAGAACCATAACCTCCTAAAAAGTCCAGGTATTCATTACCGTCTGAATCCCAGACTTGTACACCTTCTGCTTTCACGAAAAGCTTATCAAAATTCAGCATACCTAACATAGAAACAAAACCTGAGTTACCATATTCGCGATGGAGATCAATAATGGATCTTCGATCTAATTTTAGAGCATCATCAAGAGTTATCAATGCAAACTCCCCCCTACTTAGTCTTTGTTCTAAATTCTAATTTACCCTTAACATTGTAAGTCCCCTTATCTACATTGGCTTCAAGGAACCCCTGAGGACTCGTTAAAGTTCTGTCTTCCTCTACTAGTTTAATATTTCCAGAAAGTTTAGCAATACCTGTTTTGTCACTAAACTCAAGAATATCGCCGTAGATTACTTTTTCTTTATCGTCAATTACAATATCTCCGCTGGCTTTGACATCCTTAGTTTCTGTCCATAGTTCTACATCTTTTGCTGTAATAGTGATCTCTTTTTCATCACGTTTTTGTTTTATTACAACATCGCCAGATAGTTTGGCATATTTTTTTTCAGTATCAAAATAAACCTCTTTTGATACTATTTCCATATTTTCGTTAGTAATAAAACACTCACCAAAGGCTCTAGCCACTTTAGTCTTTGTATTATAAATAAGTTTTTGCGTTACTATGTTAGTCTTTCCCTGATTAATTATAATCTCTTCACCAATTACAATTACCTCATCACCATCTCCACCTGTCATCTCCCCATCTTCGCTGACAGTAAACCAGAGATCTTCTTCAGCAGAAGCACTAAAAGACATAATAAGGGCTAAAACTACCACAATGAGCATTAGTTTTATTTTCATAGATCATACAAAAGGTTTATGAAAGGGG
>DUTE01000101.1 GCA_012842235.1 Bacillota bacterium | reverse complement strand
GAGGTATGGCGCAAAATACCATTAAAGCCTATAGAAGAGATTTAATACAGTTTCAAAATATTATGCTTTCGCAAGATATCTCCGATCCTTTTTTAGTCAAACTCGATAACTTATACGACTATTTAGGAGTTTTATGGCAAAAAGATATGGCTTCAACAACAATTGCTCGTAAGCTTGCTTGTATTAGAGGGTTTTATGATTTTCAGCAAGCAAGAGGGAATATAAAGGCTAATCCTGCAAAAAAGCTTGATACTGTTAAAAGGAAACAGTCTTTACCCCAAGTTTTAAGCGAAAAAGAAGTGGACAAACTTCTAGAAGCTCCCAAAGGCGATATACTAGGTCTGAGAGATAAGGCTATGCTTGAGCTTTTATATGCAACTGGAATGCGAGTCTCCGAGATGCTGGATTTAGATATTGGTGATATTGAACTAGATGGTGGATTTGTACGTTGTCGAGGTAAAGGTGAGAAAGAAAGAATTGTTCCCTTAGGAGATATAGCCAAGGAGGCTCTTTTAGAATATCTTAACTATAGCCGTCCTAAGCTAAACAAAAAGAGAAACGATGCTTATTTTCTTAATAACCGCGGCGATCGCTTATCGCGTCAGGGCTTTTGGAAGATAATGAAAGCCTATACTAAAGAGGTGGGTATTACCAAAGAGATCAGTCCTCATACTCTAAGACACTCATTTGCTACACATCTATTAAAAAATGGGGCTGATCTTAGGACAGTTCAAGAACTGTTAGGACATGCTGATATTGCTACTACGCAGATCTATACTCATCTTAGCCAAGGTAGAATAAGACAAGTTTACCGCAAGACTCATCCCCGTGGGGTAAAGAAAGAATCTCCTGATTGATTGTAGAGAGAAAGGGTAAATTATGATAAAATAACTAAAAAGAAGTTTGTATGAAAGGCAGGTTTCAAATGAAACGTTTTATTATATGGGTTTTAGATAGTGTAGGCATCGGTGAACTACCTGATGCTCATTTATATGGAGATCAAGGCAGTGCTACATTGCAAAATATTGCTAAAGAACGTGGTGGCTTATACCTGCCTAATTTGGCTCAACTTGGCTTAGGTTTAATAGAAAACATTAAAGGGGTAGAGAAAGTATCAGAACCTGTGGCAGCCTATGGGAAAATGGCTGAGAGATCTAAAGGTAAGGATACCACTACAGGTCATTGGGAGATTGCAGGCTTGCATCTTGATGAACCTTTTCCTACCTATCCGAATGGATTTCCTAACGAAGTTATCTCTAAATTTGAAGAATTAGCTCAAACAAAAGTTCTTGGCAATTATCCTGCTTCAGGTACTGTAATAATTGAAGAACTAGGTCAAGAGCATATAAAAACAAAGAGGCCAATAGTCTATACCTCAGCAGATTCAGTCTTTCAGATCGCTGCACATGTTGATGTAATTCCATTAGAGGAGCTCTACAAACTATGTTTAGTAGCACGCTCAGTTTTAGTCGGTGAGCATGGCGTAGCACGGGTTATAGCTAGGCCTTTTGCAGGAACTCCAGGTAGTTTTTATAGAACAAAGGATCGTCGTGACTATTCTAAGATCTAGGACTGTCTTATCAAT
>DUTE01000100.1 GCA_012842235.1 Bacillota bacterium | reverse complement strand
TATTACATAACCTAGATTAAAATTAGCTTCACACACTAAAGCAAACCATAAAACAACAATATCATCTGGTGGTCTTGATTCACTTAAAAGATCACTCATCCACTTTTGTAGATGTTTTTCTTCCTCTAAAAGCACTCTTTCATCCCAAAAGTAGGTGAAATCCTCATTAGTAAAGCTTTGTCTGCAATATAGAAGAGCCTTGTCTAAGCCTGAAACGAAATCAGCATTTGCATCTAACAAACCTAAAACATAACCACATGCCACTTTGTATGCTTTGCTAGTCATACTTGTCAGGCCTCCTTGGCTTTTTTGTAAATCAGACAGCTTTAAAGCTTCTAAGCCTCTAATTTAAATAATTCAATTAATGTTAACAAAAGTCCTGCTAGATATAGGCTACTCTAACTTTTTGAAAAGTTTTTCAAAAAAAAGTGCATTTTAGGTGTAACTTTTTGGACTTCTCCCCGTTATATAAGTGAACGTTAAATAAAAAGCCAACAACCAGCATTTATATACCCCAACACCCTTTTCATAGGATGCCGGCCACCCCCGGCGTCCTAACCCCCCCCATTTGTGTTTGCTAAATAGCCTAAAGGCTATCTGTTTAAGGGATATAAATGTTTTTATTTGCCTAATATATTTTTATACTCATACTTTTCTCCTTTTAAGGAATTTGGGAGAGTCCAAAAGTGCAACTCTCCCTTAGCCCGAAATTATCAGTTTTTTTCATAAATAACCCCCAACACCCTCCACCCATATTGAAGGTGCTGGGCAAATAGGTAGTAGCCACCTACCTAGCGCCCGCCAAAGTGCCCAGACCTTCGAAGGAAACAACGCTCGGCTAAGCCGAGCGTTTTCAATTTTAAATTATGTTATTTAAATCTACTTACTAGTTCTTCAGCAATGTCATCCCACTCAAGCCCTTGTTCTTCTAAAAGTACACTTAAATGGTATAAAAGATCTGCTGTTTCGTAGATTACTTCTTCTTTCGATCGATTTTTTGCTGCAATTATCACTTCTGCGCTCTCTTCGCCTACTTTTTTTAAGATTTTATCTAAACCTTTATCAAAAAGATAGTTAGTATAAGAACCTTCCTGAGGGTTTTTCTGCCTAAACTTAATTGTATTCTTCAATGCTGTTAGTGTAGAACCAATTTGAGGGGTACCTTCCCCAAAAACTGGTGTGAAAAAACAAGACCGATTATTGGTGTGGCAAGCAACACCGTTTTGTTCAACAAATAAAAGGACACTATCTCTATCACAATCTAGACGAATCTCTTTTACCTTTTGGGTGTTTCCGCTTTCTTCTCCTTTTACCCAAAGCTTATTTCTACTACGGCTAAAATAAGTAGCATTCCCCGTTTTTAAGGTCTCTTGCCAAGCTTCTTTATTCATATATGCTTGCATGAGAACTGTTCCATCTCTATAATCAACAGCTATGGCTACTACCAAACCATTTTCAGCAAATTTTGGTTCTAAACCTTTTATAGGTGAGACAAGAAAGCCACATTGAGCTAAGTACTCTTTACATTCTTTTAGAGAAACTTCTGAATAGTGAAATATAGAT
>DUTE01000099.1 GCA_012842235.1 Bacillota bacterium | reverse complement strand
CGTGTCTGGTACTTGCTTAATGCAGACGACTATTCGCAACTTTTGGACCCCTTTCTAGACAAATATTTTTTAGTGACAATCAAGATATATGTCTTTCATTAACTTGTACAGTAAAGATGGGAATTCCTTCTAATATAAGCTTTATGAAAGACGAAATAAGTTAATTGGCAAAAATAAGTGTTTCATGTAAATAAATAAATGGGAAATAAGTAAATAAGGGTTTGGAAGAGTGACTAAAAATACGAGAAGGGTATGCACATAAAATCAAGAAAAATATAAATGCCAAAGCAAAGAAACATAAATGTCACATAAGTGCTAGCTGGGTATAATCTGGACTGGAGATTATGCTTAAAGAGGTGGTAATTTTTGCAAGAAAGGGATTTGCTAGAAAAGATTAAAGAATTGCGACGTGAGCTTGAAGATAAGGTCAATGGGGTTGATTTCCCTGAAAAAGACTCCTTAGAAGCTAAGGAAATAATTAATGAAATAGACCGTTTATTAGTTATACTTCTTAAAAAAGAACTAGAAGAATACCAAAAGATAGGTGTGAAGGATTAAAGGATTAACTTAAAAGAGCTTTGTTTGGAATAGAAGGAATGCCAACTAGAGCTATCTAACAGAACGTTTGTTCAGATAAAAAGAGGAATTAAGTTAAAAAAAAGCAAACTGTATTTAGAGACAAATTTTTAAAGTAGGTGTAAAAAATTGCCTCCCACAAAAGAACAGGATTGGCAAAACAAGGTTCGAGCGGTTAAACAGGTTCAAAAATGGCTAGATCAAGACCCTCTATTTTTAGATACAGAAACTACAGGGTACGGTCAAACCGACGAGATAATTGAAATAGCTGTTATGGATCTACAGGGACAAGTTGTTTTTTATTCTTTAGTAAAACCCACAAAACCGATTCCTCACACATCTATTGCCATTCATGGTATTACTGAAGATGATGTTAAGGACGCACCGAAGTGGATTGAGATATACGATACCTTAGTTGAGTTATTAAAAAATCGAACTATAATTGCTTATAATGCAGTCTTTGATTGGCGTCTTATAGAACAAACTTCAGCAAAATATGGTTTAGAGATGTTTGCGGCTGAGTGGAAATGTGTTATGAATGCCTATTCTTTCTACAAGGGTGATTGGAACAGCAAATTTGGGAATTATAAATGGTATAAACTCAAAGATGCAGCTAGTTCATTTGGTATAAGGCCTAAAGATCCCTTACATCGTTCTCTAGCTGATACCCACTTAACTCTTGAACTAACTAAAAAACTAGCTTCTATTGATCTAGATACAGATCTCTCTTTACAAGCATATGACAGAGAAAAGGTAGAATTCGTCTTCCCTTATGTAGTAGTATTGGGCTTGATAGTTATGCTCTTTAGTCTAAATGTTGGGTGGTTACTGACTGTAGCAGGTTTAATTTTCTTCCCCATTGAAATTAGATTACCTAAAAAAAGGCAGAAACTACTATTTAATCAGGCACTTCAAGAAATTGAGCAAAAAAAATGGCCTAACGCCGTAAAAACGTTAGAGAAGCTTTTGTCTCTTAACGAAGACAATGATAATGCTAGGCTTCTTTTAACCCAAATCTATTTTGAAAAACAAGAATACGAGAAGTCTTTAGCATTTGCTAACGGATATAAAGGAGATAAGTACAGAGATACTTTTTTATATATTAGTGCAGTCTCTTTATATAACATAAAACGCTATCAAGAGGCTCTTGATCTTTTAAAACTTATACCAGATGATGCTGACCTTAGAGAAAACAAGTTTATCTGGCAAGGAATTATTCTCTATGAACTAGGAGACTATGATGCTTCTATAAAAGCGTTAAGAAAAGGACCAGTAAGAAGGCGTATCCCTGATGATAGTATGTTAAGAGCTAAGTATTACTTAGCTAAAGCGTATTTAAAAAAGGGCAACAAAAAGCAGGCAATAACACAGTTTAGAGGGGTTTATCAAGCAGATGTTAACTACAAAGATGCTGCTAGGTATCTTTGGGAGTTAGAAGAAAAGGTAGTAAGCTAAGCAGTGTTTTTCTAAGTCGGAAAACAAAAAGTGAAACCAGGAGATTTCTAGGTAAGTACTAGTAAACTTCAAGCAAGCTCCTAAAGAAGTATAAAAGTAGGTATTTGGATGAAATATGTACTAGTTGTTTTTCAAAGATGAATACCCAATCCTAAAACAGTTAAAAACCCAAAAAAACAATTAGTATATTTGTTTAAGCATTAAATACAGAACTAGAGGGTTGTACGCCCGTATTCTGTATTTATAGTAAACAAGAATATAAATCACATTAAAGCGAGAGCAAGTTCAATGGATGTGATAACATATAGTGACTTTTTTTGGCAAGTTTAACCCTTTGAAACAAAAAACATCTCTGGCAACAAAGTTAAAACAGAGGCAAAAACTGCCAGAAGATAGGAACAAACTCCCTCAGAGGCCACTACTTGCAAATAAAGAGAATTTGTTACAGATTTGCTTTACTTTTGTAATTAAACTAGATATAATTGACATTAGGGACTAGCGGGGTTCTTTCCGGAACTTCCCTAGTCCCTTCTTTATAAATACAAGGCTACGGCCTGGGGTAAAGGTGATCCGATGAAATTATATTTTGTCGAAGACCAGACAGACCATGTCTATCTAGGTGTTCGCATCACTGACATTCTCCATGTCGAGCAGACTCCATATCAGAAACTAGCAGTGGTTGAAACTGTAGAGTATGGCAGAATGCTTGTCCTAGACGGTGCTATTCAGTGTACAGAGCGTGACGAATTTCTTTATCATGAAATGATTGCTCATGTGCCTCTACATGTCCATCCTAATCCCAAGAGAGTATGTGTAATCGGTGGCGGTGATGGTGGTACTGTAAGGGAAGTTTTAAGGCATCCCTCTGTCGAAGAGGTTAAGCATGTGGAGATCGATGGAGCAGTAATCGAAGCGTCAAAGAAATATTTCCCCACTCTAAGCACAGGCTTTGCTGATCCTCGTGTAGAGGTCTTAGTCACTGATGGTGTAGAATATATTAAAAACACCAAAGACTATTTTGATGTAGTTATCATTGACTCAACTGATCCGGTAGGTCCTGCTGTGGGGTTGTTTTCCCAAGAATACTATGGCTATGTCAATAATGCTTTAAGAGAAGATGGCGTTATTTGTGCGCAAACAGAATCGCCGTTTGCCAATAAAAAACTACTTCTTAAGTGCTGGAAAAATATGAGAGTTCACTTCCCACATGTAGGTGTGACAACTGGTTATATGCCAACCTATCCCACAGGATACTGGTCTTATACAGTAGGAAGTAAAAAACATGAACTAAAGGCCAATCGTGAAGTAAATATTAGAGGCAAGTACTTTACTGAAACTATAATGAGTACAGCTTTTGATCTTCCCCCATTTCTCGAGGAAATGTTGAAAAACGCTTAACTGGTATAGTTTTCGATCTTTATTAAACAGGGTATAGTAAGAGGGCTAGGAATAGGTCAACCTAGCCCTATTTTAACTCTATAGGAGGCAGCTTATGGCTACTTTATTAGGAGCAAGAGAAAAAGGCGATATTGCTGTCTGGGGTGTTCCCATGGATTTTACCGCTAGTTGGCGTCCAGGTTCTCGTTTTGCTTTTGATACCATTAGACTTGTTTCAAGTGGTTTAGAGTTGTATAGTCCCTATTTTGATCGTTCTCTAGAAGATGTTTCTTTTGAGGATAGAGGAGATGCAGAACTTTTATGGGGAGATGTTAAAGGTTCTTTAGATTTAATTAAAGAACAGGCAGAAGTTATTTTACAAGAAGACAAAAAGCTAATCTCTATTGGTGGAGATCACCTTGTGACCTATCCTTTAATACAAGCTACCCATAGATTCTATCCAAATCTTGCCGTCATACATTTTGATGCTCATACTGATTTACGTGAGAGTTTTTTAGGGGCGAGATTGTCCCATGCTACAGTGATGCGGCTAGTAGCAGAGGAGGTTGGCCCAAAATCTGTAGCGCAGATCGGTATTAGATCTGGAGAAAAAGAAGAGTTTGAATGGGGTAGAGCAAATACCCATTTCTTCGCTGATACCCACTGGGATGTGGTCTCTGCTTCAGAAAAAGTAGTTAAGATCTTTAAGGATAGACCTATCTATATTACTCTCGATATCGATGTGTTAGATCCTGCTTATGCACCTGGAACAGGTACCCCAGAGGCAGGAGGCTGTACAAGCAAAGAACTCTTTCAAGCTCTATATACCATCTTAGAGAATCTCAATGTTATTGGGGCAGACATTGTAGAAATTGCCCCTGATTATGATCCTTCTGAAAGAACAGCTTTTGTAGGAGCTAAGATTCTTCGAGAGATAATTTTAGGAATAAGTAGATAAAAAAGGTAAAAGATTGAGTTTGTCAAAGGCAGTACTTGTGCTGCCTTTTTTTTATAATAAATGTCAAAAGAAACTGATTGCATCATAAACGGTGTTAAAGCTTACTAAAGAGGGAAGGAATCTAGATATGTTATGCAGAATCGGTAAGCATAAGAGGAGTCACCAGTAATTAGCAGTAAGTGAAAATGTAGCTGGTTAATCATTGTGGGGGTGATTACATGGAAGAAAAATACGATAAAAAGCAATATGGATTTTGGCAAAGTTTGCGTTTTGGGACAAAACTCTATTTAGGAATTGGTGTTTTAGTTATATTTATAGTAATTATGGCCTCAGTAATTAACTACCAGGTTGCGGTATTACGCACAGAGGTCGATAGGGCTATTGACACAAATGTTGAACAGGTAAAATTAGCCACAATGGCCAAACAGGCCTTTGTAGTCTCTTATGGTTCAGCAGATAAGTATCTTACTTCAGGAGCAGCTAATGACAGAAGTCAATATGAATCAAATGCTAAGGATCTAACCAAATATCTCCAGCAACTTATGGAATCAGTCTCTAGCAAAGATTTACTTCTTATAACAGAAGACGAAGAGAGAAATCGAACTCTCAGCACAAAATATGACGACTTGTTACTCCAAAGAATTGCTCTAGAAGCTGAACAAGGAGAAGAAAGAACAACTGTAGTTAATATCCATGAAGAATTAGTGAATGCACTAAATGCTCATGAAGAAGCTGTTTCGCAGGTTATTGAAAGTTATGATGAATACGATTTATCTAAAAAAAGTACAAGCAGCTTTGATGGTGGAGGCATTTACGGCGATAGTGGTTATGGTGGTGGCTTTGATTCTAGTTATGGTGGAATGGGAGGATTTGGTGGGGGCAGTTCATATAGCTCGTTTGACTCCTTTCTAATGTCACCTATATATTTTGAAAACAGTACCTTAGTAGGTAGTGCAATTAACAATATTCTTGACTGGGCAGAAACAGCACTAAATGAAGCACAAAACAAAGTTGCGACTATTCAAGGCCAAGTTAGAACCGTAATGCTTGTGCTTATTTTATTAGGTGCTTTTGTGGCAATTGGGATCTCTTTCTTATTGAGTCGGGCAATCACTAGACCTGTTACCTATATTGAAGAGCAACTAACAGCAATCGCAGAAGGTGGAGGAGATCTATCTCAAAGGCTTGAAATACGCAGTAATGATGAAGCAGGGCAATTAGCACAAGCCTTTAATCGTTTTGTAGCAACTTTGCAAGGGATGATCAAAAACATTGCTGATACAGCCAAAGGAGTTGCTGAACATAGCTATGTTTTATCACTAGGTTCTGCTGATGCAGCAAAATCAATGCAACAGATAGCTCAGACTTTAGATCAGGTTGCAGAAGGTGCTTCTTTGGAAAGTAAAAATGCTGCTGACACTGTAACTGCTATGAACCAGCTTCAAGGTGCAATTGATCAGATTGCCCAAGGCTCTCAAGAGCAAGCTCAGGCAGTTAGTCGAACCGGTGAGTTAGTATCAAATATGTCAAAATTAAGTGAACAGGTAAAAAACAGTTCTGTGTTGCTTGCTAGTGTTGCAGATTCTACAGCAACTGCTGCTGAAAATGGTCAAGAAGCAGTCAGAGAAGTTGTCTCTGGCATGGAACGTATTAATTTAGCCAATAAAGATGTGGCTTCTAAGGTAGAAGAGCTAGGTAATTATTCGGGAGAGATCGGCAAGATTATCGCTGTAATTGACGAGATCGCTGATCAGACAAGCCTTCTTGCACTTAATGCAGCAATCGAAGCTGCAAGAGCAGGTGAGCATGGCAAAGGTTTTGCTGTAGTTGCCGATGAAGTAAGAAACCTTGCTGAACGCTCAAGAAATGCAACTAAAGAGATTGGCGATTTGATTAAAGAGATCCAAAGCAGTATTGAAATGGCTGTTGAATCAATGGAATCTAGTACAAGTGAAGTTGCTAGTGGTTCTTTAATTGCTCTAAAAGCCCAAGAATCACTTGATGAGATATTAAAAGCAGTTGAGCAAACTAATGAAGAGATTAAAAAAGTTATGTCTTTTGCACAGGATATGGCAGTTGGCTCAACAGATGTTGCCGAAGCCATCGATCGTGTTGCTACAGTAGTTGAAGAGAACACTGCATCTTCAGAAGAGATGGCAGCAGGTTCTCATCAGGTATTGAATGCTGTAGAAAGCATCGCTGCTATCTCTGAACAAAGTGCTGCAGGAATAGAAGAGATTACTGCTTCAACAGAAGGAGTAAATACAGCAATTCAAGAGATCGCTAAGGCAGCACAAGAACTAAGTGAAGCCTCAGATGACTTAACTAAACTTGTAGATCACTTTAGAATATAAAGAAAGGGCGGTGAGACCGCCCTTTTTCGTTTTCTTTTAGCTGTAAAGAATAAAATTAACAATCTCATCCACAGAAATTAACAGCTTATACACAGAGTTATCCACAGATTGTGAATAACTTTAGTTTTGAGAACGTTTCGGAGGACCAGGCATCTTTTGCCAGCGGTTTTGGGGATCAAGTTTGAGAAGTTCACTTACAGGCACAAAGCGATAACCTTTCTTACGTAGTTCATCAATTACTCGTGGCAGTGCTTCTGGTGTTTCAATAGCACTGTCTGATGCATGCAGAAGAATAATATCGCCAGGATGTGCTTTTTTTATTACTCGTTCAAGGATTTTGTTCGCTCCAGGTTTAGTCCAGTCCAAAGAGTCAGTATCCCATTGGATAACAGTATAACCAAGACTTTCTGCAGCTTGCACAACCCTATTGTTATAATCTCCATTAGGGGTGCGCAAGAGCCAGGGCTTGACACCTAGGATATCTTCAAGAATTTTTGAGGTTTTAAGAAGTTCTGTTTGGATCTCAGATGAGCTTAAGCCACTTAGATTAACGTGGCGATAACCATGACTACCAATTTCATGTCCTTTTTCTTTAATCTTTTTAGCTATTTCCGGGTTTCTTTCTACCCAAGGACCTGAGAGAAAAAAAGTGCAGGTAACTTGCTTTTCTTCTAGAACATTAAGGACAGGTTCAGGAACTTTTGTTCCCCAACTAATGTCAAAAGTTAAAGCTACCACTTTCTCTTGGGTTCCGATAGAATATACAGGAAGAAGCCTATTTCCTCCGGAGACTGTATGGATTAAGGGACCGGAAATTAGGCCAGCAAGACAGGCAAGAGCCAAAAGACCAAAGATAAGAAGACGTGTCCGTGAGACGCGGATAACAAAAAACATCCGGTTTCACCTCCCTCAAGATCGTCTCTAATGTATATGATATGAAAGCATATCTTAAAGAATTATTTTTGCTAATTAGATTAAAATCAGTTGTAAGGAGGATTAATTATGGTTTGGGATGCTGTATTATTTGATATGGATGGAACATTAATTGAGATTGACATGAAAAAATTTCTCCATGATTACTTTAGTCTATGGCAACACACCGCTGCAAAGTATACTGATGAACCTAGTGAATATGTGAAACGGATAATTGCTGCTACAGATGAAATGGTTGAAAACACTAATAGTGATCTGACAAACGAAGAAGTTTTTTGGCAGTTTTTTGATAGTGAACAATTTCCCAAGGAAAAGTATATGCCTATCTCTGATTCTTTTTATGATCATGAATTTTTGCAACTAAAAGGTTTAATAAAACAAAGACCCCAAATGCAGAAGATTGTCAAACTACTTTCAAAGAAGACCAAACTTGCTCTAGCAACAAACTCCGTCTTTCCCCAAAAAGCCATCTTATGCCGGCTTAAATGGGGTGGTTTTGACCCAGAGGATTTTGATTTTATTGCTTCATATGAAGAGATGCATTATTGTAAACCAAGGCCAGAGTATTTTTTAGAGATAGCTAATATATTAGGTGTTTCTCCTGAGAAGTGTCTTGTAGTTGGTGATGATCCCCAATTAGATTTAGTGGCAAGAAAACTAAATATGACAACATTCTTTTTAGATATAGCTAAGGGACAAGATGCAGAGTGGGCCGGAGAGGCGATCCATGTAGTAACTGAAGAAGATCGCCAAAAAGGCAGAGAAATAGCAGATCACCATGGTGACATGGACGATTTGGAGAAATTTATTTTAGAAGGATTAAAAAGATAAAGAGAGAAATGTTTACGTTGGACTTTTATATTGAACTAAAAAGGAAAGGAACAAATGCATAATTAAGGAGGGAAGGTTTCCAAGTCTTTACTTGGCACCGTTTATGTGAGAAAAAATATCTGGATTAATGTAGTCTTAATTTTAGGCCTACTGAGTAGTGTTGTGCTTGCCAATGAGGCTTTTGAATTACAAAAAAACTGGCCTAGCGTGTTAGATTTGGATGTCCGTAATTTTGAAGGCAACCTTGTCTATCTAAATGTGGATTCTATGAATGCATCATTGGCTTATAATGATTTTGAACCTTTGAACAATCCTTTTTGGGGTTTTAGTTATGGTTCTTATATGAAGACAGCACCACATACAAATATTAATTTTGGCGTATATAGTAATCAATTATTTAAGAGCTCACAGAAAGGTGCTAAAAAAGCTAGTTTTTCCCTACAGAGTGTTGGCATACAGATGACCCGAGATTTTACCAAAGATAGCTTTAGTTTGACACCAAAAGCAGGTGTAGGCTTTTCCATTGGTAATCTTGCCCTAATGCATAAGAAATCTGATAATATATATGAAGAACCCCGTGAAGTTTTGGCAAAGGGTTTCTATGTTAGTGGTTTTTTGGGCTTGAACATGAATTACAACTTTAATCAGATAATTGGTATTAATGCTACAGGAGAAATAATAGGCGGCTATAAACTTTTTACACCTATAAAAGATCTTGATTCATACAAAGGATATAAATTAGGTTTAGGATTTGTAATAACTATGCCTTTATAGATTCTGTAATTTAAGTACCAAAGCTTTACATCTAAAGGGAGTGACATTAATTGAATTTATGGATTATTTTGGCCTTAGTAGTAGTTGTTGTAGCATTAATTTTGCGCAGTAGAAACAAAAACCTCGGTGAAGCAGAAGATGTCGAGGGCAAGATCAATCGTGTCTTGATATCGGAGGATGGCAATAAAGTATATGTGCAACTCTTTGTTGCTACCACATACAATGAAGATCTTAAATGTTTTTTTGATACCACCAAAGATAAAGCACCAGTTAAAGAAGATCTTGTAACTAGAGATGAGGTAATTCTAAAAGGTAGATGGGATCAATCTTCAACTCCATATACTTTTAGGGTTTACGAAATAGAAAACATCACCCAAAAAAAATCTTTTAAATCATAAAAAGAGCCCTCAAGGGCTCTTTGACTTTAAATAGAGAAAGTTTTTTGCTAAAGGCAGAGCTTCTGGAAAAACTACATTAAAGAAAGAAGTAGTAGGAGGAAGCTTGATGCAATATTTAGCAATATTTGCTAGTGCTTTAAGTGGAGCACTGATGGCGTTTCAAGGCCTGTTTAATGCAGAACTCTCGAAAAAGGTTGGGCTTTTTCGAGGAAATTTCTACATTCATTTAATTGCACTTTTTTTGGCTTTTTTGCTCTATGCTTTTATTCCCCATCCTGTAATGACAGAAAAACTTAAGTTTGTCGATTTTCTAGGGGGTGTTTTTGCGCCAGCAATTATTGTGCTTGTGGCCTATGGAATAGCTCTAAGTGGAACGTTCAAAGCAACAATAGCCATTGTTGCAGCGCAAACTTTTACAGCAGCTATCTTAGACAACTTTGGCTTTTTTGGTCTAGAAAAAAGGCCATTGAGTTTTCAGGAGATAGCCGGTGGGGTTTTGATTGTTTTAGGGGTTTATTTAGTGATGCGAACTAAGTAACTTGTTTGTGCTATCTTTTTTCAGATAGGCCAAAAGGTTTGCTAGTAATTATCTTTTAAACCCTTGAAAAATTAGGGTAAGGATGAATTGTTATCTTGAGGTTTTTCTCCTAAAATGCTAATATATTTATGTTTGGCTAGTATTGCCTTAAAGGAGTTAAGAAGTTAAGGAGGAGCGGCATTGAAAAAGGAGATCATGCTGCATATTGAAGCATACCAGCTGCAAAATGAAGAAAAAGAGCATGTAGTCACACTTGATACAGTTGGCCTAAGCTATAAAAATCAGGGCTATCTCTGCCTTGAATACGAAGAGACTGAACTAATAGGCATAAAAGGTACTAAAGCTCAGATTCTTATACCTGAGAATAATTACCGAAAAGTAATTGTTCGAAGGACAGGTTCATCTAGCATGCAACAGGTCTTTGAAGAAGGTAAAAAATATCAAGCTGCTTATCGCACCCCCTATGGTGAAATGTCTATTGAAGTTAACCCCCATGTTGTAGATGTAGAAAAAAATCCAGATAAACTTGATATTGGGCTAAGCTACGATCTAGTGGTAAGTGGTCAATTTGTTGGTAAGCACCAGCTAAATATTAAGGCTAGCTACATTTAGACATTTAAGGAGGTGCAACTTATGAGTAAAGATAAAGTGTACAAGCCCCAAATTCACAAACTTTTTACTGAGTGGGTATCACTTTTATGGCAGAACTTAGGGACTGTAATTATCTTAAGTGCTATAGGATTTTTCGCTTCTGCACCGATTGTCACAGGTGGTGCTATCTTTATTGGTGTTTTTAACATAACTAAACTTCTTGTTAGAAAAGAGCTAGTGCTAAGGGAAGATTTCACTTCTGCTGTTAAGGAGAAATGGAAAACTGCCACAGCTCTTTTTTTAGTAAACCTACTAATATTATTTGTTATTGGTTATGCTCTCTATTTCTATTGGATAAACCCCGAGATAAAGATATTTTTTTGGGTTGGTATCTGGTTTTTTATTGTCTTTTTCATGGGCTTGATCTATATGTATCCCTTACTAGCAGATCAAGATATCGGCTTAAAGAAAATTTTCAGTCGCTCATTTAAGATGGCGATGGTAGATCCTGGTTTTAGTTTTGTTATGGCTTTAGTTAGTATCTTATGGATAGTACTTTGTTTTATTTTAATTCCAATGCTTGCAACCTTAGCCATTGGAGGCTTTGCTCTTTGGAGCACTCTTGCTTATCGCGAGATGAGTCTTAAGGTAGATAGTATCTTAGCTCTAAAAGAAGCAAAGGAAGAAGACGACGAAGACGAGGAAGAAGAAAGTGATGATTTAACTCCTTAGACAAAGAACTAAGAAAGTAAGATTTAAGAGTTTGCAGGTACTAATAATAAGGTGAATAGTACTGGTTCAAAGTTTAAACGAGAAAAAGGAACAGATAGCACTCGAGAGAGAAAGGAGTAGCAACGGCAGTTCCTTGCCAGATTAGTGGTTTTTTCTGTCGTTTGCAAGTGAAAGACGTGGCAAAGTATATTTTCGTTACTGGCGGAGTAGTTTCGTCATTAGGTAAAGGAATAACTGCAGCATCATTAGGAAGGCTCCTTAAAAGCCGTGGTGTATCAGTAACCATTGCTAAGCTAGACCCCTATCTCAATATAGACCCTGGTACAATGAGTCCTTTTCAACATGGAGAGGTCTTTGTGACAGATGATGGAGCAGAGACAGATCTAGACTTAGGTCATTATGCTCCATCATCTGTCACAAAGACCTCTCCATGTTGAAAAGGACTCATTGTACCAGGGTCTATATTGAGATAGGGGTCTAGCTTAGCAATGGTT
>DUTE01000098.1 GCA_012842235.1 Bacillota bacterium | reverse complement strand
CTTGTAGTAATTCAATTTGTGGTAATTACTAAAGGTGCAGAACGTGTTGCCGAGGTTGCAGCTCGTTTCACCCTTGATGCGATGCCAGGAAAACAGATGAGTATCGATGCTGATTTAAATGCAGGACTTATCACTGATGAACAAGCACGGCACAGACGACGGGAGATTGAAAGAGAAGCAGACTTCTATGGGGCCATGGATGGTGCCTCAAAGTTTGTAAAAGGTGACGCTATAGCTGGTATTATCATTACCATTATCAATATTATCGGCGGCCTTATAATAGGAATGGTTCAAAAAGGGATGGACTTCAAAGTAGCCCTAAATCGTTATACGCTTCTTACAGTAGGTGATGGACTTGTCTCGCAGATTCCTGCTCTTTTAATCTCTACTGCTATGGGTATCTTAGTTACAAGAGCCGCATCTGAAAGCAATTTAGGACATGATTTGACAGAACAACTTTTTTCACAACCAAAAGTAATGTATACTTCAGCGATTCTTTTGATTGTCTTAGGCTTTGTGCCTGGACTACCAACAGGTCCATTTCTTCTTATAGCTACTATCTTGGCCTTATCAGGTTATCTTACTAGTACAACAGTTAAACAAGAGTCGGAAAAACAGGCAGAAGAAGAGACAGCAGCACAATTACAACAGGCTGAAACTCCTGAACGAGTTCTCGGTCTTGTGCAGGTTGATCCTATTGAATTAGAAATCGGCTATAGTCTTATACCTTATGTTGATCAAGAGCAAGGTGGCGATCTTCTTGATCGAGTTACTTTGATTCGTAAACAGCTAGCTCTTGAACTTGGGGTTGTATTACCTATGGTTAGAATAAGAGATAACCTGCAACTTCAGCCTAATGAATATATAGTAAAGATTAAAGGTGTAGAGGTTGGCAGAGGTGAATTGATGCCCAATCACTATTTGGCAATGGACTCTGGTACAGCTACAAAAGAAATAGAAGGTATACAAACTATAGAACCAGCTTTTGGATTGCCTGCACTATGGATTAGCGAAATAGATAGAGAAGAAGCAGAAATGTCAGGCTATACTACAGTTGATCCTCCATCTGTTTTAGCAACTCATTTAACTGAGATTTTAAGAAACCATGCCTCAGAGTTTATTGGCAGACAAGAAGTAAAAAATATGATAATGACAGTAAAAGAGGTTTCCCCAGCGGTCGTAGAAGAACTTACTCCCGATCCTTTGTCTTTAGGTGATATACAAAAAGTTTTGCAAAACCTTGTCAAAGAGGGAGTCTCTATCAGAAATCTCATTGAAATATGTGAACATTTAGCTGATCATGCTCAAGTTACCAAAGATACCGACTATCTTACAGAAATGGTAAGACAGGGTCTAGGTAGGCAGATATCTAAGTCTTTAGTTGATGAGAAAAATAGATTACAAGTAATCACACTAAGCCCTGAAGTGGAAAAACAAGTGTTTGAAGCAGTACAACAGGAACAGGAAACAGGAAGTTTAGCTATGGCTCCTGATAAGTGGCAAAGCATGTTACAAGGTCTAAGCATTGAGGTGGAAAATGCTGCAGGCAAAGGGCTTATGCCGATAGTTCTTACAT
>DUTE01000097.1 GCA_012842235.1 Bacillota bacterium | reverse complement strand
TTTAACACATATGGTTTTTGAAGCAAGAGAAGCAATTAGGCAGGAGAGATATATCTCTTTCAAGAACAATTTCTTAGAGAGATATTATGGCTGATTGAGAAAGGAGGAATACTTGTGGATACTGGTTCAGCAGCAACAAGTGTTGGGGCATGGGGCACATTACTTCCCACACTACTCTTACTTGTGGCGATGTATTTTATTCTGATCCTTCCGCAGAAGAAGCAGGAGAAAAAACGCAAAGAACTATTAGACAGCCTTCAAGTTGGTGATGAAGTTCTTACCATAGGTGGGCTTATTGGCAGTATTTCTGCATTGGATGATGAAACAGTCACTCTTAAAGTGGCAGATAATGTTGAAATTAAATTTATGCGCCAAGCTGTAGGCAGAAAGGTTGAGCACTAACTGAGCTTACTCAGTGGCCTACATGCTCAAAAGGAGGAACGGGTGTTGAGGACAGAAAATAAAGTACGCTTAACTGTTGTCCTTGTTGTAGTTGCTATAGCCGTACTCATCTTAGGCATCCTCGGTTATGACAAAAAAGCTCAGACCTACACATTTCCCATCAAATTAGGTCTAGATCTTAAAGGTGGCGTGTATGTTGTTTTGGCACCTACACCTGAAGTGACTTTAACAGGTGAGCAACTCAATAACGCTCTTAGAGAAACTAAGAATGTTATCAATAATCGTGTAGATGAACTAGGTGTTACCGAACCAACAATTCAGCTTGATCTAGAAAATAGTCGTATTATTGTGCAGATTCCTGGCGTAAAGAGCCCTGATGAAGCAGCTAAGTTAATTGGCCGCACAGCACAGCTCTTCTTTGAGGATAGCCAGGGTAATGTTTTGTTGCTTGGAAAAGATGTAGAGAAAGCACAAGCTGGGCCTAGGGATGATGGACCAGGTGCCCAAATTAATCTCAGCTTTACCCCAGAGGGTTCTAAAAAGTTTGCTGAAGCTACGACAAAGTTAGTGCATCAGCCAATAGTAATTAGGCTTGACGAAGAGGTCTTGCTTAATGCTGTAGTCAACGAACCAATCACCGGGGGTAATGCAAGGATTACTGGTCTTAGTTTTGCTGAGGCCAAGGAGAAGTCTGCTTTAATCAATGCAGGAGCCCTACCAGTGCCTCTTGAGAGAATTGCTAGTAGTGTTGTTGGCCCAACTTTAGGTCAGCGCTCTATTAATCAAAGTCTTACAGCTGGTATTATTGGTATTGTTTTAGTACTTCTCTTTATGTTTATTTTCTATGGTGTACCAGGGTTGCTAGCAGATTTGGCTCTAATTATCTATGGAGTTATCTTGCTTGCAGTATTAGCTCTATTTAGAGCCACCCTTACATTGCCTGGCATTGCTGGCTTTATCCTCTCTATTGGTATGGCGGTTGATGCCAATGTAATTATCTTTGAACGTATCAAAGAAGAAATTCAAAATGGCAGGTCTGTTAGAAGTGGCATAGAAGCCGGCTTTAACAGAGCATTTTGGGCCATATTTGACTCAAATATCACTACCTTAATAGCTGCATTTGTACTGCTTTATTTTGGTACAGCACAAGTCAAAGGGTTTGCAGTGACACTTAGTGTTGGTATATTAACTAGTATTTTCACAGCTATCTTTGTCACTCGAACATTTATTGAATTAATGGCAGACAAAGACCCAGAAAAAATTGGCCGCCATTTTGTGAAGAGGGGGTAGCAAAGTGGACTTAAAAGTTATTCCAAATAGAAAGATCTATTTGAGTGTTTCCACTATTTTAGTGGTTATATCTATTATTTTGTTAGCAACAATGGGCTTAAATTATGGCATTGATTATACTGGCGGCTCTGTTATTCAAATTACAACAGAGGAAAAGATCTTACCAGGATCTGTTCAGGACAATGTCTTAGGAGACAAAAGAGTGGCAGATCTTGAACTTGGTTCTTCTTCTGTACAACTTTACAATCCAGGAAACAATCAAAGTGGTGTTTTAATCAAAACCCGCTTTTTAGAGGATGTCGAAGAACAGATAATTCTTGATGTATTTGAAGAAAAGATTGGTCAAATTGACAAAGATCAACTGCAGATTCAAAAAGTTGGTCCAGCAATAGGTAAAGAACTCCTAAGGAATGCTCTACTTTCACTGATCATTGCTGCTTTACTTATGCTTGTTTATATCAGTTTTCGCTTTGAATTTAAAAGCGGTGTTGCTGCAGTCTTGGCCTTAGTCCATGACGTTCTAATTGTGCTAGGATTTTTTGCACTTACGCAAAAAGAGATCGATGGACCTTTTTTAGCAGCCATATTAACCCTAGTTGGTTATTCTATCAACGATACTATTGTTATCTTTGATAAGATCCGTGAGAATATGCGTCAAAGACGAGCTAAAGAAAGCTTTGATGATGTGGTTAATACCTCTATCAATCAAAGTATAAGAAGGACAATTAATACTTCAGTAACAACACTACTAGCAATATTAGCCTTGCTTTTCTTTGGTGGAGAGTCGATTCGTAACTTCACAATAGCAATTACTTTAGGTGTTATTGCTGGAACCTATTCGTCTTTGTTTGTTGCAAGTCCAATTTGGTCGATTTGGGAAACGGCTGCAGAAAAAAAGGCAAAATGAGCTAACAAACCTAAGGCCTGACATATAAGCAGTCAGGCCTTTTTCTTTTCAAGAAAGAGAGGTGATGGATATGCAACAGATCTGGAATATACAGAGACAGTCATTAGTAGATGCTTATACACTTGCCAAAGAGACAGGTTGCTCTCTTCTTCTTGCGGAATTGTTACTTGCAAGAGGAATAGACAATCCTGAAAAAGCAAAGCTCTTTCTTACTGAAGGAGGCCCATACCATTTACCCCAAAAACTTTCAGGAATAAAAGAAGCAGTAGCACGAATTATTAAGGCTATAGTTAACGAAGAAAAAATTGTTATCTATGGAGACTATGATGTAGATGGTATCACTGCTACCGCTTTATTAGTCGATCTTTTAGAAAGGGCAGGAGCTAATGTTAGCTATTATTTGCCAGAGAGACTTATAGAAGGCTATGGTTTAAATCTTGAAGCAATATCTTATCTAGAAGAAAACAAAACCCAGTTAATAATAACTGTAGATTGTGGTATCACTTCAATTGAAGAGGCTAAAGTGTTAAAAGACATCGGTATCGATCTAATTATTACTGATCACCATACTCCTTTGGCAGATTTGCCTGAGGCAATAGCAATTATTAATCCTCATCTTAACGATTACCCTGCTCCTTTATGTGGTGCTGGGGTTGCTTATAAACTAGCTCAGGCACTTTCCCAAGAGGTGCCAACACAGTTTCAACTTACCCCAAGGCAGATTCAATTAGCAGCTTTAGGGACTGTAGCTGATATTGTCGATTTGAAAGATGAAAACAGGCGCATAGTCAAACAAGGGATTTTTAGCATGAATAAAGAGCCAATCCCAGGCATTGTTGCCCTGAAAGAGGTAGCAAACCTAAATGATAGAAAGATCGATGCCTCTACTATAGCCTTTGTTCTTGCACCAAGGGTCAATGCTACAGGGCGTCTTGGTTCAGCTGATGATGGTGTCAAACTTTTTTTAAGTGATACTCTTATCGAGGCAATGCCGATTGCTAAAAAACTTGACCAAATGAATGTGGAAAGAAGGCAAATAGAAGACAATATCTTACAAGAAGCTATTTTACAGGCAGAAGAACAACTAGATCATAAGGCTATTGTAGTTGCTGGAGAAAATTGGCACAGTGGTGTTATTGGTATAGTCGCTTCTAAACTAGTAGATCTTTACTATCGGCCAACAGTAGTTATAGAACTAAGCGATGGTGAATGTCGTGGTTCATGCCGGAGTATTGAGAATTTCAATATGTATAAAGCACTAGAGGCAACAAAAGAGTATCTTCTTAAATTTGGTGGCCACAAAATGGCTGCAGGGCTAAGTGTCGAGAAAAATAACTTAGAAGACTTTAAAAGAGCTTTTTTAAATCATGCAGATACCCAATTAACTGAGAAAGATCTTTATCCACGAGTTTATATTGATACTGAAGTCAATATACCAATTGATCTACGTTTGATTGAAGAATTATCTCTTCTTGAGCCTTGTGGGGCAGGAAATCCCTCACCTCTATTTGCTATGAAAGAAGGACTTTGGGAAAATGCCTATCTAGTAGGAGCCAACAAAAAACATTTGAAGTTTCAGCTAATAAAAGATAATGTTCGCTACGATGCTATCGCTTTTCAAATGGCCGATAGACTTCAAGAGTTTGAAAAAAGCCTGAAACTGGATTTTGTGTTTGTTCCCGAAGTAAATGAATATATGGGCAAAAGATCAGTCTCTCTTAATGTTAAATCACTAAGAAAGGCAGATAAAACCTGGGAATGCTCAGGAGAAGAACAGGTTTGGCGGTTTTGGTCAAGCCTTAATGACGGTGAGCTTTCTTATGTAGCTAAATCCTATCTTTTTGGGAAAAAAGAAATAGGTTTGCCCGCTTTGAGTCTTATCCATAATATGAAGATATTGCAGAAAGAACAT
>DUTE01000096.1 GCA_012842235.1 Bacillota bacterium | reverse complement strand
TGTTGGTGGAGGAGATGCAGCGGTAGAGGAAGCTATATATCTTACTCGTTTTGCTTCAAATGTAACAATAATACATCGCCGCGACCAATTAAGGGCTCACAAAGCAGCTCAAGACAAAGCATTTGCTAATCCTAAAATTGATTTTATCTGGAACAGTGTGGTAGAGGAAATAATTGGTGAAGATAGTGTGGTAGGAGTGAAGCTCAAGAATAGGGAAACTAGTAAAGTGAGTGATCTTGCGTGTGATGGTATCTTTGTGTATATAGGTCAAAATCCAGTAACTGAACTTTTTCCTGCCTCTTTGAACCTTTCGCCAGATGGTTACGTCATCACTGATGAATACCTAAGAACAAATATTCCTGGTGTCTTTGCTGCAGGTGATGTACGTAAGACTGTTTTAAGACAGCTTGTAACTGCAGTAGCAGATGGGGCAGTTGCAGCAGTATCAGCACTTAAATATCTAGAAGAGCAGGAATAACATTAGGAGGCTATAGCTGTGCATCCTATACTTTTTACTATTGGTAATGTGTCTGTCTATACTTATGGGTTTTTCTTTGCTCTAGGGATCCTTGTTGCTTTATTAATGCTAGAAAAAGAATCAGAAAAAAGAGGCTTAGATGCGGATGTAATTGGTAGTTTTGCCTTTTGGACCATTATTATGGCAATAGTGGGGGCCCGAATTGGTTGGGTAATGCAATATTGGCCAATGTATAAAGGCAATTGGCTAGCAATTATTAACGTCCGTGAGGGTGGCCTTGCCTTTCATGGTGGATTAGTTGCAGGTATTCTTGTTGGTATCTATTTTGTTACACGATATAAGATTTCTTTGCCAAGACTAGCTGATTCAGCCTCATTACCATTGTGTATTGGTTATGTGATTGGTCGTTGGGGTTGCTTTTTTAATGGTTGTTGTTATGGCTTAGAGACGGGTCTGCCTTGGGGGGTAGCAACTCGTTTTGCTGAAGGTTTAAGACATCCGGTACAGCTTTATGATTCATTCTTAACATTTGTCTTATTTTGGATAATTCGTTGGCGCAGCAAAGATCAAAGGTTCGAAGGTCAGTTGTTTTTAGAAACGTTAATGGGATTTGCAATTGTTAGATTTACAGTTGAATTCTTCCGTGAAACACCAATGAAAACAGAGATGTTGAATCAAACACAAGTGTATATGTTTGGCCTTTTTGCTGTACCATTTATGATTGAGCTCTATAAGCTGTTTAAATTAAAGGGGTTAGAGAAACATGGTGCTAAAAAAGGCAGTTAACAGAGCTACAGAGTTAGGCATTAAACATTTGGTAGTGGCTTCTAATACTGGTAAAACAGCATTAGAGCTGTATAAGGAAGCTAAGTCGGCTCAGCTTCACATTGTTTGTGTTACCCACCATGTGGGCTTTTTAGGATCTGGTATAGATGAGATGAAAAAAGAAATGCGTGAAAAACTCGCTGCTCTTAACATTGATGTCTATACATCCACTCACCTGATGGCCGGTATAGATAGGGCGGTGCGCAAACAGTTTGGAGGGCTTTACCCTGCAGAGATTGTGGCTAATACCTTAAGAATGTTTAGTCAAGGTGTTAAGGTAGGGGTTGAAATAGCAGTTATGTCTCTTGATGCGGGTCTTATTCCTTATGGAGAGGATGTTATTGCCATTGGAGGGACAAATCGAGGAGCCGATAGTGCTATTGTGGTAAGACCAGCACATTCTAGTGAGTTTTTTAAAACTGAAATTAAAGAGATTATTGCTAAACCGTTGAACTAGGGAGGAATATTAATGCCTGAACTTCCAGAAGTTGAGACGATAAGGAGATATCTTAATCTTAGTATTGTAAATGAAAGAATTCAGAAACTGGAAGTTCTTTGGGCAGGCTCGGTTGTTAAAGCTGAGCCTGCTGATGTGTATAATTTAAAGAACCAAAAGATTAATTCCATAGCCCGCAAGGGGAAATACCTTCTTTTTCAGCTAGAAGACTTTGACATGGTTGTACATCTAAGAATGACAGGGCAAATCTATTTAAATCCTCAAAACCCGCTAGAAGATCACATACGCTGGGTTCTTTATCTGCAAAACGGTGATAAGCTCTACTACCGAGATGTTAGAAAATTTGGTAGATTGTTTTTGGCTCTTAAGAGCCAAGGTGCAAGGCTTTCAGGGTTAGATAAGCTAGGGCCTGAACCCTGGGAAATAACCCTTGAATATTGGCAGGACAAGCTGAAAAGTAATCGAAGCATTAAACTATTGCTACTTGATCAAAGAGTTATTTCTGGTATAGGTAATATTTATGCTGATGAAGCATTATTTCTGGCCAAGATACACCCTGAAACCAAAGGAAAGGATTTAAGTTCTAAACAGGCAGCCGAGTTGTTAGTGGCTGTTAGGACAGTTTTAGATTTAGGAATGAGGTTTGGCGGTACGAGTTTTCGAGATTATGTAAGCGGTGATGGCAAAAAAGGTAATATGCAAGAAAAACTTCTTGTCTATCAGAAAGATGGTCAGCTTTGCCCTAGGTGTACAAAACATATAGAAAAGATAAAAGTAGGGGGACGTTCTAGCCATTTTTGCCCAATCTGCCAGCTTAAGCCTAGGAGGTGAAGGTTCAAACTACAACGTTTTTTGCTGACACCACTTCTTTAAAGAATTATTTTTGGATCGGCTAATCGGCTAGTGAAAAACAAAAAAACTAGAGATTTATATGGTTTTAGTAATAAGGCAGATTTTTGAAAAACCTTTACCAAAATAGAGATAAATGGTAATATTAACTTGGGTGGGAATAATTCTCATTATCGATGAAGAGGTGCGTCTAGTTGAACAATGGAATGCGTATGACAGAGCAGCGTGCTCTTATTCTCAAGATTTTGCGTAGCACCAAATCCCATCCCACAGCGGACTGGATCTATCAAGAAGCTCGCAAAGAGATGCCAAATATCAGCTTAGGAACTGTATATCGCAATTTAAGGGTTTTGGCTGAAGCAGGAGCCATAATGGAATTAGATTATGGCAGTGGTTACAGTCGTTATGATGGTAATCCTGAAAATCATTATCATTTTCAGTGCCAAGCATGTGGGAAAATGTATGATGTAGATATAGAGTTAGTTCACCAACTCGATGAACTAGTTGAGGAGTCATTAGGTGCTATTATTCACGAACATCGCTTAGAGTTTTATGGTATCTGCAAAGATTGCCAAGAAAATAATCATTAAAAAAAGGATCTTAAAGATCCTTTTTTTAAATATCCTGTGGCATATATATTGTTACATTTATTGAAGGAACAAGCTACATTTAGTATAATTGCATCTGTAGGGCAACTTACTATTTTTTGAGGTGAGTCTGTGAATAATATATTACAGTCAACAAAGCTTCTTTTTTTTACTTATTATTTATCTTGGGGAGCTTTTGGACCCTATATCTCTCGGTATTTTAGCAAAGTAGGTTTAAGCGGGGCTGAAATCGGTCTTTTGCAGGGAATAACGGCTCTTTTAGCTTTTTTTGTTCCACCAATTTTGGGAGCTATTGCCGATGCCAAAAAATGGAAGAAAGAGATGCTCTTATTTTCTTTGTGGGGGCTTTCTTTAGGCCTTGTACTCCATTATTTTAGTTTTAGTTTTTGGCCTCTACTGCTAGCAACAATTGTCTATGCAAGCGCTAGTGGTCCCATAATACCGCTTTTAGATAGCATAGCTTTAGAAGCAGCTGAACAATCAGGAAGTAGTTACGGAAACATCAGACTTTATGGCTCTATCGGTTATGCTATTTTAGCATCTGTTACTCCTTATATTTACAATGCCACAGATAACCCAGGTAGTATTTTTCCGATCTCGTTAATCTTTGTGATACTAACAATTTTGCTTGTTTATAAGCAACCAGAAGAGACTGTTGGAACTACCCTCTTAAGTTATAATTCCTTTGAAAACATTAAAACTGGTTTTGTTACTCTGTTAAAAGATCCAGCTTTTTTTGGTCTTATGGTAATTGTTTTTCTTAGTAGAATTGCGGTTGTTCCCTATTACAACTTTTTTGCAATGTATTTAGAGGGCCTAAATGCGAGTACCTTTATTGTTGGCAACGCCTGGGCAGTAGCTATTTTAGGTGAAGTAGTTGTACTATACAACTCAGAAAAACTGCTGGAGAAATTTGGCGAAAAGAAATTTCTTATTTTTACTTTAATTATCTCAACTCTTCGTTGGGTTATCTATGCCTTTATACGGGCTCCTTGGCTTATCTTTAGCTTACAATGGCTTCATGGGTTTACTTTTGCTGCATTGCATACGACAGTGGTTAAATTGATCAATAAAATGGCTCCTAAAGGAATGGAAGTAAGTGCTCAGAGTGTATATGCTGCTGTCAATTTAGGCCTCGGTGGGTTTGTAGGCTCGATTCTAATGGGTTATTTCTATGATTATTTTGGTGGAGCAGAGAAGATTGTAACATCTGTCAGTTCTCTTTTTAGTTTTTCAGCAATTCTTTCTTTAGTAGCTTTAGGCGTAAGTTTAGGTTTAGGCTTTTTTGCGTTAAACACAAAAGAAAAATAAAAGACGCCCATTAATGGGCGTCTTTTGTTAAGGTTAAAGGAAGTTTAAGCTTTTTGGTTTTGGGTCTTAAATAAAGGTACTAGTCTTTTGGCAATTACAAAAGATAGATAGATTTTCAAAAAATCTCCAGGTAAAAAAGGTAGCATACCTATTTTTAAGGCATGTAAAAAGGTGCTATTAGTTGTGATAGCTAGCTGAAAAGAACCTACAAGGTAAACAATTGCCGTAAAGACCAGAGAGCCTAGGATAGGTTTGTTTTTTTGAGCAAACAGACTTAAGATATAAACACCAATTAAAAAACTATAGATATATCCACCAGTAGGACCTAAAAGTACACCAATTCCACTCTTAGCACCAGAGAAGACAGGTAAACCAATTATTCCCATGGTGATATAGAGTAAAACAGCAAAGAAAGCATCTACTGGTGAGAGAAGAAGGCCAGTTACAAGTACTGCAAGTGTTTGGCCTGTAATAGGTACTCCCCACGGGGTTGGAACACAAAAAAAGGTTAATGCAGCAATTAATGAAGCACATAAGGCAATGTAGGTTAGTCTTTTAGTTGACAAGAAAATCATCTCCTCTTAAGGCTTATTTTAAGCCGAAACAGAGCCGATGTCAACCATCAAATTAAAAGAGCTAACAATGAAAAAAAGGAGATTTATTGAAGTCGAAGAAAGTTAAATAAAATCCAAATAACGGAAAATGGGAGAGAAACTCATGAAAAAACCACAACGAACTGTAGCCTGTGTTCAGTGGCAAATTGACCCAGCTGATTATGACACAGTTGAAAAGTTTGCAAAAAAAGTAGGCATAGTGATGGATCAGATCTCTGAAAAAAGAGAAGGAGACATGTTAGTTGCTTTTCCTGAGGACATTGTCACTTTTGGTATAATATCAGAATTAAAGGCATCAGGTATCGATACAGATGATCTAGATAATGCTATAAAACAATATGTTAGAAAAAATCGTTCAAGGCTTATTTGGCCAAGAATAAAAACAGGTAACTGGGTTAGTGCAATTTTTTCAGTCTGTAGTGATTTGACAGAAGAGTATTTTGATGTTTTTAAAAAAGCAGCTCAAGAATATAGTTGTCTCATTGTTGCTGGCAGTGGAATTGTTGTTGAAGGAAACTATGCTTACAACGAATCAAGGGGCTACGACCCAGGTGGTCTTGGGATCGTGCAGAGAAAAGCCCATCTGATCGATTTAGAAAGTAAAGAGGGATTAGGACTAACACCTTCTACGGTAGATAAACTCACCCATTGGGGGACCGATTTTGGCAGGATTGCTATTACTATCTGTTATGATGGTTTTCAAACATCAGTTATGGAAAAGATAAAAAACGCAGATATTATTGTACAGCCATCAGCTAATCCAGGACCATGGAGCAAAGAACAACAAATCGACTGGTTAAAGGGTGCCTATACAATGGTTGAATCTGCAGCAAAAGTTGTCGTTAATCCAATGTTAACGGGTAAAGTTTTAGGCCTTGAGTTTTATGGACAAAGTTCTATTCTTGTAAGAAACGAAGATAAGGGGTTAGGGTATCTAGAAACAGAGCCTTTGCCACATTTTGTTCAAATAGCCAAAGATCCCCTAGAAGATGAGGTTCTTATTTGGTATCTCTAAGAATTTTCCGAGATTTAATCGAAAAACGATAGAAAATAGTTGAAGAAAAGAGAGCCTCAGTTCAAAGAAGGCTCTCTTTTTAGAGGGGATTTATCATCTATTGACTGATAAAAGGGGGTTAAAAAACCAGTCAATAAGTTAAAAAATAAGTTATCTACCAACAAACAATTGAACCTGCAAGTATCCACCGTAACCATTTGGGACAATTGCCAAGCCTACATTATTAAAATCTCTACGAAGAATGCTTGTTCTGTGGCTGAAACTTTGCATTAGATAAAGATGTGCTTCATATGGGGTTCTTGCACCATACTGCAGGTTTTCACTAGCTGTTCTATACGAAATATTATATTGTTTTAGGCTTGTCCAAGGAGAGCCTAGTGTAGGGAGAACATGAGAAATACGTTTTTTGGCGATCATTTCCTCGGCTCTTTTTTGAGCGAGAGCATTAAGATAGGGATCTGATTTTAGTGGAGCAATGCCGTATCTTGCACGATCTCGGTTAATTAGTGTTAGACTTGTTTGCTCAAGACTTGTGAGTTCTTGCGGCTCAAGTGTATTTGTTGTGTAATTTGGTAGTGTAGCAGCAGAGACTACAGAAGTTAGACCTAGAACAAGGACCAAAGTCAAAACTGTGAAATAGGATATGAAGAAGGAGCTTGTCCTTTTTGTTTTCAGCTTAAGTGACAACAGATTCACCTCCTAAATATCAACTGACTCAAGTATAAATTAGCAGGCCTTTGGGGACAAACTGAGAATATTAGTCTAGGAGAACCTGATCAGTAACCACATAATCTATGCTTTAGGAGGAGAAGTCTGTTTTATATTTACATAAGGCTACCAGAAAAACATAGTAAAGACTTTCTTTCCCCGATTATTTAGAAGTAGGAAAGAAAAAGAACAGGCCTGCTTAAGCAGGCCTGTTTTGGTGTTAGCTATTAGCAAAGTCTTCCTGTTGTGGCAGGTTAAAAGGTGGAAAATCTGTAACTTCTGGATCAAGAAATTCGATACATGGGTTAGGAGATTGTGTAGAGATCTCTGGCCATAAGCATTCGCCATACTCTTTGACACAAAGCTCAGCTTCTGCATGAACTTTAATTTGAATAAAGGCACCAAAGTAGCAAGAGACAATGACACATTCACCAGTGTCAAATGGTTCAAGGCAAGCGTCTAAGCACTCACATTGAATTTCAGCTTGAACTAACATATTAGGATCGGGAGTATAGAGAATTACAGTGACATTAAAGAGAACTTCTCTGATAAACGTGTATTCTGTTCCAAAACTATCTAGGACCACAAATTCAACATCACAGGCAATGACAGCATTTACTTCAGCAAGAGGAGGTATTGTTCCAGGAATTGGGACGATACTTGTAGAAATAACTCTATCGCTATTTGGTACAATTTCACAGGAGATTACTACATAGGGTCCTAAGCCAGAGGGTACATCTGGAGATGCACTAAACTGTCTTAATTCGCATATTCTAGTGCGTCTTGCATCGTAAACTTTTTGTACTTTGATACAAGCTTGTGAAGGTGGTCTGTCTCCTGGACACCCATTTACCGGTGGGATCGGCGGGATAATTGTTTCGATCATATAGTTATCTCACCTTTCTGTAAGATGCAAAGCTATTGGCTTTGCTCAACACATACTATGCATTTTAGAAAAGGAAGCAATGTGAGAAGACTACTATTTCAATTCAAATAAGAGACCAACGTTTTAAAAAACGTGGTCTCTTATTTGAATTGGTTCTTAATTCCTTTTTTGTTTCTGGAAAAAGGTTTACTAGGTTTAAAAGTAAGGCGTGTTTGCGAGAAAATAACTTGTTGAGCGATAAACCTTTTGAGCAAAGTTGTGGATGACATCGCCACAACAATAAGTTTGGAAATCAACAGATCTAATCAAGCCTTCCCGAAGTTCTTTACGTGCTTTTTTGAGTTTATCTCCAGCATCGGCTTTGCTAAGATCTCGAAATTCAATTAAAATAGTAAGAGCATTTAAGGCAATTTCTAGCCACTCTTTGTACTCCTCTAGCCAAGGTTTGATCTCTTGAGAAAGTGTTTGTGGTAGCTTATTAAGTACACTAAGATCTGTTTTAAGTTGGGTAAAAAACTGCATAGACTCAGATAGTGCACTTTCCCAGTCATTTAAATCAAGTTTTGCTTGAAACTCGTTAATCGCATCTTCGAGATATTGAGGTTGATAAGGTTCAAGACAACTATACGAATTTGCTTTAGCAAAACGAATAAAGGCCTCTTTTTGTTCACTACCCACAAGGAATTCGATAGCTGAACGCCATGCAGAGTCTGGAGAGTAGTCTAGGGGGTCATTTAAAAACTGTGCAGCACAGAAGATGGCGATCTTTGATGTTTCTACTAAATCCATCGGATTGAGTAGAATGCCTGAAGAGTATTTGAGAAGTTCCTTGTCTCGGTTAATATAAGGGCCAATATGCAACTCAGGTTGCATCGAAGCGTCGTTTACGGGATAGTTATCCCAAAAAAGGACTTTGCGTTTAATTGTTTGTGAAACAGTTTTAGCATTATTTAGATCTAAAGTATTAGAGCAGACCTGTGGCCCGGTCCAAAAGATTTGAATATCCTGGTTGAGTTGGTTACCTAGTTCGTTAAGATAGGAACTATCGCCACTTCCCATGTATTCTGTTGGGCAAAAAAACAGTTCAGCATCGGGGTCAAGCTCTTTTAAGTAAGCAAGAATCTCATTGGCGATATAGGCTTGGGCTAATGCTAAAGAAGAAAATTTTTCCATATCTTCTTTGTGAATAAGTTTGTTTGGTATATCATCAAAGAAAAGTCCAAACTTTTTGAACCCTATTGTTTGCATAGCTTTGAATTTATTTTTTAAAAGTGCAAGTTCATGGGAAGAAGAATAAACAAGAGAAAGGCCAGGGCTTAAAGCCCATACTATTGAGACACCAACTTTGTTGCCAGCAGAAATTAATTCAGAAAAGTCTTTTATATGATCTGCAGGATAGAGAGTTCGCCAGTCATAACGGTGGTAGGGATCATCTTTAGGGGCATAAACATAAGTGTTCATCTCCTGTTGGCCTAAGAAATTAATCATATTAAGACGGTCAGAATGGCTCCACGGACGTCCATAGAAGCCTTCTATTATACCTCGTATAGCAAATTTTGACATGCCAAATCACCTCAAATAAGGATTTTCTGTTAAAAAGATGCTTTTCCTTCGAGGATTTTAAGTTCTAAAGGTGAATAAATGAAAAAGAGGCTTTTTAGTAAAAAATGTTTATAAATATCTAGATAGGGGGAGTAAAATGACTAAAAAAACAGATGGTAAACAGATCCCCCAGAGAGTTGTTTCGCGTTTAGCGATGTATTATCGGGTTCTATCCCAGCTAGAACAGGGTGGGATAGAAAGGGTGTCTTCGCGAGAACTAGGCGAAATGATGGGGATTACGCCATCACAGATAAGGCAAGACCTTAGCTATTTTGGTGAATTTGGTCAACAAGGATATGGTTATAGAGTAAGCAATTTGTATAAGGAGATAAGTAAAATCCTTGGTCTTGAAAAACAGCATACAATGGTTTTGATTGGTGTAGGAAATTTAGGCCGGGCATTAGCTAGTTATACAAATTTTCGTCGCAGAGGCTTTGAGTTAGTTGCTGCATTTGATGTTAGAGAAGAGGTAGTTGGGAAAAAAGTCGCGGACATAGAAATTAAGCTAATGACTGAACTCCGATCTTTCTTAAAAGAAAACCCTGTAGATATAGGGGTTATTACAGTCCCTGCATCTCAGGCTCAACAAGTAGCGGATATATTAACTCAAGAAGGAGTAAAAGGGATATGGAACTTTGCTCCTATTAAGCTTTCAGTGCCAGAAAATGTTATAGTTGAACATGTTCATATTAGTGATAGTCTGTTTGCCTTAAGTTTTCGGCTCAGAGAGAAAAATAGTTAAATGGCGCCAAGCTTAGCGCCATTTTTGTTTTTTAAAAGCATGTAATAAGAGGATAGGCTAAAAGAGGAGATCTAAAAATAGCAAGAAACTCACTAGACTAAATCATTATTTTTGTTCATTGATGAATAATTAATTTACTTAATGGAAATTAATATTTGCCCCAAAAATACAGGATAAAATCGTTTAACGTGGAAAAAATATTATAGCCTCAGTTAATACAAAAATATATAATTACAGAAAGATATCATCAAAGCAATAGATATTTTTGGGGTAACTAGGCTATTTTCAAAACTTTAATCACGCTAAAACGGAGGGGGAAAATATGAGGAGGTTTTCGATTGTTCTTTTAGTGTTGATTGTCTCAGTAATGTCTTTAGCCAAGGCCAAAACAATAGAGATTTGGTGGATCGCTTCTAACGAAGAGATTAGAGTAGCCAAAGACCTTATTGAGACTAAGTTTACACCAAAGACAGGAATCGAGGTTGATATTAAGATCGCCGCTTGGGAAGATCACTTTGAAAAAGCACTCCTTGCTTTGGCAGCAGGAGACTGTCCTGACATAGTGATGACAGGAGCAGAGCAGCTTTTTGATTTTGCTATTCGTGGTGCTATCGTTCCTGATCTGAATAAACGCTATCCTGGAGAGTTTGAAAAAGTGATAGCTGATCTTCCTCAGGGGACTTGGAAGACTCATTCTTACAATGGAGCTTGGTATGGTCTACCAGAAGGGGTAAGCCCTCAATTAGGTTACTATCGTACAGATGTTTTAAATGAAGTAGGTTTGGCAATCCCTAACACTTGGGATGAACTAAGAGCCATCCTACCGAAGCTTGCAGCTCGTAAACTGAGTGCTGGCTTTGATGGCTATTTAGCACCTAAATGGTTTGGTGTAGCCACCTTTGCTTGGCAAAGAGGCGGTGCAATGATAACAGACGATCGCTTAGCCTCAGCACTAGATTCTCCTGAGGCAATACAAGGATTCATTGAATTTACCGACTTTTTTACAAAACATGGGATCGATCCAGAGATTCAAGGCTATAACTCCTTTATCAATGGTGAAATGCCAATACTTCTCCATGCTAGCTGGGTATACCCAAGTATTAGATTTGGAGCACCACAGCTAATAGATAAGTTCCAATTAGGCCTAGTTCCAGGAACAGTAGGAGAAGATGGCAAAATCAATCACACAGCCTGGGTTCACGATGCAAGTTGGGGTATCATGAAAGGGTCAAAGCATATCGATGAGTCATGGGAGTTTTTGAAATGGTGGCTTTCTGAAGAGATCCAGACAGGCTATTTAAATGGTAAAATGGCTGCAATCGCTAACTCAGTTTATCTTTCTGCTAACCTAAAAACCTTAGAGAAGGCAGATATACCCGAAAACGACAGAAAGATAATACGTGAACAAGCTGCAGCCGGAACATGGCCAGCTTTTGGTGTTGGCTCTGTAATAGGCACAAGGCATATGACAAATGCAGTTATGGAAGTTATTTTGCAAAAAGAAGACCCGGAAAAAGCGATTCGTAAAGCTGCAAAGCTTATGACCGATGAAATGAAACGCAAACAAAGAGAATTTGAAAGATTTGTTAAGCTTCTGTAGTCTCATATTGCTCTAGTATTCAACCTCTGTTAAAATCAAAGAGGGAAAGGGATGCCTTTTTGGCATCCCTTATCTAAATAAATTGTTATACTTATATTAAAGGAGGCATTTTGTTGCTCACAAGTAAACAAAGAGCTTATTTAAAAGCTCTAGCTAATACCGAAGAACCAATTATCCAAATTGGTAAAGACGGTATTTCCGATGGGACCATAAGCTTAGTAGATGAAGCACTTACAGCAAGAGAGTTAATCAAGATTAGGGTGTTAAAATCAGTGGAAGAAGAGCCAAAGGAACTAGCGTATGTGCTTGTAGATAGGCTACCTGGTACAGAATTAATACAAGTGCTTGGACGTGTAATTCTTTTGTTCCGTGCTAACGACAAAAAACCCCAGATAATTCTGCCTTAGCAGAATTGTCTAAGGTTTTTCTTATATATCCTTTTGGGAATATTTGGAAATAACTACACTAGAGAGGGGTGCGATATATGCAACAGCAAATAGAGCATGTTGATACCCAGGAATATGTAGCAAAAAATGCAAAACACAACTATCGTGTTGTTCTTTG
>DUTE01000095.1 GCA_012842235.1 Bacillota bacterium | reverse complement strand
TCTATGCATATTATGTCTGATACTTTATATGTAGGAAAATATGGCGAACTAATTTTGTGGGGTTTCGAAAATCTTCGCGTTGAAGATCCTCTTTTAACCCCACAAAATTAGTTCGCCATATTTTCCTACATATAAAGTATCAGACATAATATGCATAGATAAAACTGCTTCCCCCATTTGAAAAAGGGAAAGTTTGTGTAGCTTTGCTAAAAATTTAGCGGCTCTTTCTAGATCTAAAAGGTTTTTTAGATCTATTTCCCTTCCTTGTGGCTCATCTACGAGGTAGAAGGCATTATCTAGAAGATAACCTCCATCTGCCCCTTTGTAAGGGAGAGCAACTTTAACCATCGATGTTTTCGCAAGTTCAATTGCCTGTTCTCTTGCTTGATGAAAATTACCTCTTTCCCACGCTTTTAAGACACGATTGCCTCTTGATGTTTCCCATCTATTCCCTTTATAGTTGTATACCTCAATTTGCCAGTAAGCGGCACCTTTGCTTACCTCTTCAAAGAGGCGAAATTCTTCAGCAAAGTTCATGATTCTTTCCTCCCTAAACTAAGCTAGTAACAGTCTATGAATAAAAGGTCCCGCATGTGACTATGGTAATTGGCTAGATCAAAAAAAAGAGGAACCTGCTTTTTTACAGGTTCCTCTTTATACTTGATTCATTCTTCTAATAAGCTCGTTCTTACCAAGATTAATAAACTGTGCATTAGTAGGTGGGGCAGGATAATTTTTAAGATGGGGAAAAACACCAAGAAGATTTTCTTTATTAGTCTTCCAGCTCGATTGAATAGCTCCTCTTATTGCTGCTTCAACACTCTCTGCAGAAGTATTAAAGTTCTTTGCTAGTTTTGGATAAAGAGATTTGGTCAATCCTTCTACAAGAATAGATTGATTGACAGTTAATAAAAAGAGTGCCTCTTTTAAATAGCTATAACCTTTTAAATTACTTTTAATCCCAGTGTCATGTAAGAAGGCTTCGATATGAGACAAAATTAAGTCTTGGTCGAGATATACGCCAGCTAAACTAGAGTCTAAAACAACCTCTTGTTGGCAAACACATATCTCTCTGATAGTCTTCTCAAGGACACTAAGATAAAAAGGTTTTACTAAGCAATAAACAGCACCTTTTTGAAGAGCCATCTGAATGATCTCGTCATTAGTAAAAGCAGTAATAACCAAAACCTGAGGAAGTTCGCCTCTTAGTTCATCTAAAACACCTAGACCATCTAAAAGAGGAAGACCTAAGTCCATAATCACCAAATCAGGCTTTAGATTCCGTACAGCTCTTACTGCATCTAGACCATCATGTACAACACCTACTACCTCAAATCCTTTTTGCATGCCAAGATACTGCTTTAAGACGTTACACAACTCTAAATTGGTATCCACAAGCAAGATTGAGGTCATCTTTTGCCCCCTTTATGCTCCTAGCAAGATCATTTTAATTATTATCAGCTCCTAGCTCTGAGCTCTGAGCTCTGAGCTCTTAGCTCTTAGCTCTTTTTCTTAAGCGACAATAATAAAAGCCGTCAGTATGGGTTTTGTGTGGATAACTTTGGTAACCTCTTTTTTCCCTTGTTAGACCCGTAATTCCTTTAATCTCCTCTTCGTAAAATTCATTATGTTTCAATAAAAATTGTTCTATAACTTTAGAGTTTTCCCTTTTTTCTAATGTACACGTACTATAAACAAGTATTCCACCTGGTCTTAGTAGTGTCGCAGCATTGTTTAGTATCTCTAGTTGCAGTTTGGGTAGATCCTCTAAACTTTCTGTAGTTTTCTGATAGCGAGCATCAGGCCTGTTTTTCAGAATCCCAAGCCCAGAGCAGGGGGCATCTACTAGTATCTTGTCTTGTGAATTAATCTGAAAATATCTGGCATCTTTAGCAACAAAGGAAACATTTGTTACCTTCAATCTTTCTAAATTAACTTGGGTACTTTCTAATCTTTTCTCCGAAATGTCTACAGCAGTGATTGTACCTGTATTTTTCATAAATTCTGCTATGTGGCTAGTTTTTGTCCCTGGTGCTGCACATAGATCTAAGATAGACTCATTTGGTTTTGGCTCTAAAAGATACGCTACAAGCATACTAGCTTTAGATTGAGGTTGAATTGAACCACTAGCAAATCCAGGAAGTTCTGTAACAGAACCGGTCTTCTCTAAGTAAAAAGCCTGGTTAATATCGGTGTCTATTGTAAAAGGAATATTAGCTTTTTCAAGGATCTTTGCATAGTCTTTAGGTGAATTAACTAAAGTATTTACCCTAACACAAAGAGTTGATCTTGAATTGTTCCACTTAAGTAATGCTTCAGTCTCCTCTTTACCTAGGGTTTCTAACCACCTTTCAACTAACCATTGAGGATGAGAGTATTCTAGGGAAAGTCTCTTAGCTGTCTCTTGAGGAAGGACCCAGCGCTTTTCACGCAAAAAATTATTTAAAACACCGCTTACAAGACCTTGAACCCCTTTGTGGCCATAGCGACCTGCAAGCCGAACTGAATCATAGACAACAATCTTTTGGGGAACCTTATCTAAAAAATGAAGCTGGTAGATAGCTCCGCGCAAAATATTGCGGATATGGGGAGTTAGTTTACTAAGCGGATATTTTAGATAAAAGCTCAGAATGTGGTCGATTAAAAGAAGATTTTGCAACGTACCGTAGACAATCTCTGTACTTAGTGCTTTGTCCCCTCTGTCACTAAGATAACTCAAAGTCTCTTTTGCCCACATACCCTCTTCAACGTGGACAAGGGCAAGGGTTGCCTCTTCCCTTGCCCTATAGTACCTATCTTTCATCACTAGCTCCTCTTAATGCTAAAAGTCTTAAAAGCTGTGCTGCAGCCATAGCTACTGCTGCTACATAAGTCATAGCAGCTGCTGTTAAAACCTTCCTGGCTTTTGGTGTCTCTGTCTGAGTGAGATAACCTCCCTCATTCAAAAGCATCAACGCTTTGTTTGAAGCATTGAACTCAACAGGTAAAGTTATTAACTGGAAAGCCAACGCTCCTAAAAACAAATAAATACCTAGAGTCATAAATGTGTAGCCAATATTACCTCTAAATAAAAGTCCTAGAAAAAATATGGGAAATGATGCTTGTGAACCAAAAGACGCTAAAGGAAAAATTGCATTACGGAAGTTTAAAAAGGCATAACCTTCCATATGCTGTATAGCATGTCCTGTCTCATGTGCAGCTACTCCTAAAGCAGCAATACTAGTGCTATGGTAGACATCAGGGGATAGACGCATAACACGTTTTGTTGGATCGTAATGGTCCGAAAGTTTTCCTTGAGTAATCTCTATTGGAACATCTGTAAGCCCTACCCGATCTAGGATGTCTCTAGCAACCTGTGCACCAGTATAGCCTTTTCTGCTGGCTTCTCTACTGTATTTTCTAAAAGCATTTTGGACCATAGCCTGTGCAATAAAAGCAAATATTAGAGCGGGAATCAAGAAAACAACAGTAGGA
>DUTE01000094.1 GCA_012842235.1 Bacillota bacterium | reverse complement strand
TGACATATATTTTAAATTTATGATATTTAGGTATAGCTGAGGTTAATTCCTCGTTTAAGCCATGGATACCCTCGATTATTATTGGTTGATCTAAACCAACCCGTAGTTGTCGACCGGTAGATTCTCTTTTGCCTGTTTTAAAGTTATATATTGGTGCTTCAACTGTCTCACCTTGCATAAGGCTAGTTAATTGTTCGTTAAAAAGATCCAATTCAATAGCATTTATATTTTCAAAATCTGGATGTCCCTCTTCGTCAAGGGGTGTTTTATCCCGATCAACAAAATAATCATCTAAGGATATAGATATTGGTTTGTATCCTAGCGATTCTAGTTGGATAGAAAGCCTTTGAGCAAATGTAGTCTTTCCAGATGACGATGGACCAGCTATCAGAATTAAGCGTTTTTCTGGATTTTCAACGATCTGCTGAGCTAGCAATGAAAGCTTCCTGGCATGTATCGCTTCGGAAATCATAATCAATCGTTTAGGATCAGAAAGAATCTTTCTATTTAAGGATGGCACATCGTTAACTTCAAGAATCTCTGCTTGTCTTTCTTCTTGACTAAAGACTTGAGCTAACTTTGGCTGCTCTAAATAAGGAGCGATCCTATCTGGGTTTTTGTAAGTTGGTATTTGCAATATAAATCCAGGTAGATAGAACTTCAAAGCAAATGGTTGTAATAGACCTGCATGAGGAACTACAGGTAGATGTGAATAATCCTTGTACCAACCTAAACTGAAAATAGGTATATACTCCTCTGGCCTTTGTTTTAACAACTCAATCTTATCCAATTGAGCGTCATCTAAAAAGATCTTTTCCGCCTCGTATTTTCTCACAACTTCCTTTTTAAACGGCTCTTTACTATCGATTATCTCTTGCATTCTTTGCGATATTAATTTAGCCATATTAGGGGACAATGCCCGACCAACATTTTCCATCTCAACCAAGAGACCATTGGAAATTGAGTGTTGTACAATAACTCTTGCTGATGGATAGAGTTCTCTGACAGCTCGAACTAAAACAAAAACTAAACTTCTTTCAAAGATCCTCTGCCCAAGTACGGAAGACAAATCTACACTTTTTATATCTACTTCCGATGTTATTTCGTAATATAAGCTTTCTAGATGGTTATCTACTGTGCATGCTAAGGTCTGATTATTTACTAACTCAATCACTTTTGTTCCTGGAGCAACTTCCTTTTTAACACCATCAAGAGTAATAATCATAATTAAAATCCTCCTTCAGGGTTTTAAAACTGCATTAACTAATTTTCCAAGAAAAACTGCAAAAACAGTGTACAACTCCATTATCTAATAAATCATTCGTTTATGCAAAGTTTTACCTAGTACACTTCACTTATCTTAGTTCTTGCTTACCTCTTTTCTAACTGACACAAAATGGTTTTGAAAATACTTCAAAAATAAGAGTAAAGAGTTCTAGCTGAAAATAAAGAAGTTTCACTTATACTGTCTACCAATTTCCCTTTTTGTTCAGTTATTATTTAACAGAATCATTTTTTTGTCCCCCTATGAAAGCATGAAAGATTAAATTAACATAAACTCAAAATGCATTTAATTAGTTCTATTGTA
>DUTE01000093.1 GCA_012842235.1 Bacillota bacterium | reverse complement strand
CAGGGGATTTTATTGAAATTAAAGATTCTTTTAATATATTTCTCTTTCTTTTGTAGAGGATTTTGAATAATTACTATCTCTCCTCTTTTTGGCTTTCGTAAACGGTAGCTTAGTTTTTCTACCAACACTCGCTCACCATTATGAAGAGTCGGCTCCATAGAGTATCCCTCTACTAAAAAAGATTGGGCAACAAAAAGAATAAGTAGTATTGTCAGAAGAATAGCTTCAAATATAGTTATTAACCAGTCACGGATCGTTTTGAGCACTGGTTCATTCCTCCCTGTTAAGTGCAGATCTCTTTAAAATCTGGAGGTTTTTTATGCAACTACCAACATATGTCTTAGAGATTTTAAAGGTTTTAGAAGATGCTGGCTTTGAATCCTATATAGTAGGTGGCTCAGTCCGCGATAGTCTTTTGGGAAAGTTTCCAAAAGACTACGACATAGCTACACAAGCACTACCAGAAGAGATCAAAGATCTATTCCCAAAGACTGTACCAACAGGTGAAAAGTTTGGTACGATTACAGTTCTTAGTGAAAGACCGGTAGAAGTAACTACATTCAGAAAAGATGGTCCTTATCGGGATAGTCGACACCCTTTAACTGTCAGTTTCTCTAAAAACCTCAAAGACGATCTCATGCGTCGAGACTTTACCATCAATGCCATTGCTTACTCACCAAAAAAAGGCTTTATCGACCCTTTAGCCGGTAAAAAAGATCTTAGAGCTAAAATGATCAGAGCCATTGGTAATAAAGAAGAAAGATTTCAAGAAGATGCCTTAAGAAGCTTAAGAGCTATTCGCTTTTGTTCCACTTTAGGAGAAGGCTGGCTTATTGAAGAGGCTACTTTTAAAGCGATGAAGAATACTGCTTTTTTGGTGAAAAATATTAGTCATGAAAGAATTACCGATGAATTAATTAAAATAATCAATGGTCTTTTACCAACAAAAGGACTTATCTTACTTAGTGAAATATCTGAAAAAGCCTTTGGCCAAAAGCTTGAAATTGTTAATCTAGAATCAATGCCACCCAAAATTGAACTACGGCTTAGCTTAATCCTAAAGAAAAACCCTTGGCTATCTCAATGGCTTGTTTTGCCTAAAAAAACGCGCAAACATATCGAAATAATCCTTACTGACTATCCTTTGCCCCAAAATGAGACTGAACTAAGACACTTATGTTACCATGTTGGCCGAGACTATTTAGATGATTGGCTCGTATTCCGGGGGCAAAAACCTCAAGCAGCTTCTCTGCGACAAATACCTATAAACATAGAAGATTTGGCTATTGATGGGTTTGATGTTGAAAAATTAGTTGGTAAAGGTCCTGTAGTTGGTGATATCTTAATAGAACTAGCCTCTTTAGTTAGAGAAAATCCTTCGCTAAATACTAGAGAAAGTCTTCTTAAGCTAATTACTCATAAAGGGGAGCCCTGAGGGCTCCCCTTTATTTACTTAGAGAGTTTGTCAAGAGCAAGATCAAGTCGTTTTAAAACTTCATTTTTACCAAGAACTAAAGTTACTTCGAAAGCTCCTGGGGATGCGGACTTTCCTGTTAGAGCAGCTCTTAATGGCCAAAGAAGTTGGCCTGATTTAATACCAAGTTCTTCAGCAGCATTTCTCAAAGCTTTTTCTAGTGGATCATGTTCCCAAGCCTCAAGTGCTTCTACTACTTCTCTACACTTGATTAAAGCCTTTTTTGTTGTCTCCACATCGCTTTTGCGAGGAATTAACAGTTCCTTATCATAGTTTGGTTCTGTAAAGAAAAAATCAAGTAGCTCTGGTGCTTCAGCAAGAGTTTTCATCCGCTCTTGAACTAGAGCTGTGCATTCAACTAGGTACTCTTGATCAGAAACTTCAATACCTGCTTTTTCTAAAAATGGAACAACTCTTTGGGCTAGATTTTCTGTAGAAATATGCCGTATATAATAGCCGTTATACCAATCAAGTTTGTTCATATCAAAAATAGCCCCAGCTTTGTTAACTCTTTCTAATTCAAATTCCTTGGCTAGATCTTCTAGTGAAAAAATCTCTCTTTCATCTTGGGGTGCCCAACCTAAAAAGGCTAAAAAGTTAACTAAAGCCTCTGGTAAGTAACCTAATTCTTTAAATTGTTTGACACCTGTTGCACCATGCCTTTTGCTTAGCTTACTTCTATCTGGAGCCAAAACCATCGGTGCATGAGCAAACTTTGGTGGTTGCCAACCAAACGCATTGTAGAGCATTATGTGTTTAGGAGTAGAAGAAATCCACTCTTCTGCCCTTATTACATGTGTAATTTCCATATAATGATCATCGACAATACAGGCTAAATGATATGTGGGAAAGCCATCACTTTTGATTAAAACTTGATCGTCAACAACACTATTTTCAAAAGAGACTTTACCTCTTATAAGATCCACAAACTCAGTGTTACCTTCTCTGGGAACTTTAAGTCTTATTACATAGGGCTCTTTAGCGTCAAGTTTCGCTTGGATCTCTTCAGGGGTTAGGCTTAGGCATTTGCGATCATACATAGGAGCCTTTTTAGCTGCTTCTTGAATTTGGCGCATGTTTTCAAGCCTTTCAGAAGAACAAAAACAATAATATGCCATACCTTTTTCTACTAGTTCTAAAGCATGTTTTTGATAGAGTTCTAATCTTTCTGACTGACGATACGGAGCATGAGGACCGCCTATATCTGGCCCTTCATCCCAGGAGATACCTAGCCAACGAAGACTATCAAAAATAGCTTGGTCACTACCTTCTTTAAGTCTAACCTGGTCAGTATCCTCTATGCGGACAATAAATTTGCCACCTGTGTGGCGAGCATAAAGGTAGTTAAACAATGCTGTACGTATGTTACCTACATGTGGATCCCCTGTAGGCGAGGGAGCAAAACGCACTCTTACTTCACTCACAACAATTCGTCTCCTTCCAATGCCAAAACCTATAGCTTAAATTCAATGTTTATCAATTGTAACAAATTCAATGTTTATCGTTTGTATTACATTATTATATTATTACCCAAGGGCATCAAGAGGCAAAGGAAAGGTTTTAAGGCGTTAAGGCTT
>DUTE01000092.1 GCA_012842235.1 Bacillota bacterium | reverse complement strand
TCAATCAACTTTAGATCTAGGTTTGAACTTACTAGAAGATCTTCTTGATCGTTTAGAAAAAGACGGGAAGAAAGTTCTCCCTGGTGAAGAGGTATTTAAACTCTATGATACCTATGGTTTTCCCCGGGAGCTAACAGAAGAAATCGCCAATGAAAGGCATTTTGAGATTGATCATGAAGGCTTTGAAAAAGCTTTGAAAAAACAGCGTGAAATGGCTAGAAAAGCCCATGGAGATAACTATTATGTCAAAGAAGATCAAGCCTTTTACAATAGCATTGCCAACGAGTATCCCGCAGAATTTCTCGGTTATGACACAACAACAGCTGAAGCAAAAGTGATAGGGCTTGTTAAAGACAATGATCTAGTCGAAGAGATCGACGGTAAAGGTATTGTTATTTTGGATAAGACACCGTTTTATGCCGAAAAAGGTGGACAGATTGCAGATATTGGTAATCTAACCTTTTTAGGTGGTAAAGCAAGAGTACTTGATGTCCAAAATCCCGCAGAGAATCTTATCATTCATTTTGTCGAGGTTATTGAGGGATCTTTGAAGACAGGAATGAAGGTTGAAGCTACAGTCGATAATGAGCGCAGATTAGCGATTGCTAGAAACCATACAGCAACTCACATTATTCATAAGGCTCTTAAGGAAGTTCTTGGCGAACATGTAAACCAAGCAGGCTCTCTTGTTGAACCTGATAGACTTCGTTTTGACTTTACCCATTATGAAGCTCCAACAAAAGATGAGTTACGTAAAATCGAAATTATAGCCAATCAGAAGGTCAGAGAGGATCTTTGTGTTCATGTGAAAGTTATGGATTTAGACGAAGCTACAGCTCTTGGTGCTACAGCTCTCTTTGAGGAAAAATACGGTGACAAGGTAAGGCTTGTTGAAGTTGAAGGTTATTCACGAGAACTTTGTGGCGGGACTCATCTTAACGCTACAGGTGAGATAGGCCTTATTAAGATAATTTCCGAAGGTAGTGTTGCAGCAGGAGTAAGGCGTATTGAAGCAGTTACAGGTGAAAACGCCTACAAAGAGTTTGTGCGTCTTGAAGACATGGTAGAAGGCTTAGCAAGTTCTCTTAAAGTTGGCATAGGGGAACTGCCACAACGTATTGAAAAAATGGAAGAAGAGCGCAATGAACTAAAAAAGAAAATAGAGAGTTTAGAAGCAAAAATGGCTTCAATGCAAAGCCAAGAGCTTCTTGATAATATGAATGAGGTAGCAGGAATACCGTATAAGGGTGTAAACCTAGGTGAGACAGATGCAAGAAAGCTTAGGACTATGGGTGATGCTTTAAAAGACAAGTTGAACGGCATTTTAGTTCTTGGTGGTTCAAACGAAGGAAAAGCAGTGCTTCTTTGCTTAGTCTCTGAAAACTATGTCAAACAAGGAATCCATGCAGGTAAACTTATAAAAGAGCTTGCCCAAATAGTTGGTGGTTCAGGCGGAGGACGTCCGGATAATGCTCAAGCTGGGGGTAGTGAACCTGAAAAACTAGATGAAGCAATAAATAAACTACCTAAGTTTATCGAAGCGATGAAAAAGTAAAAAAAGAGGCGGGTACCGCCTCTTTTT
>DUTE01000091.1 GCA_012842235.1 Bacillota bacterium | reverse complement strand
TGAAAATGTAACTATCTCTAGTTCCCAAATCTTGCTTTAGCAGATGGTTCTATTGATGCCAATAGCTTTCAACACGAGCCTTATCTCAAGAAGTTTTCTGCGGACAGAAAACTCGATTTAGTTAAGCTTGCACCTACAATAGTCTTTCCTATTGGTTTGTATTCAAAAAAGATAAGCTCACTAGATGAGTTAAAAAACCGAGCTATTATAGCTATTCCTAATGATCCTACAAATGCAGGTAGGGTTCTTATGCTCTTTGAAAAAGCAGGTTTGATCAAATTGAAAGAGGGCATAGGTCTAGAGGCGACGGTTTATGATATTGTCGAAAACCCCAAAAGACTTCAGTTTAAGGAGTTAGAAGCAGCTCAACTACCACGGGTGCTTCCTGATGTTGATGTAGCAGCAATAAACACTACCTATGCTATTCAGGCAGGGTTAGATCCTATAAAAGACGCTGTTTATATGGAAGATAAGGATTCAGCATATGTAAATATAATTGCTGTAAGAAAAGAAGATCTTGATAACTTATTGCTGCAAGAATTGGTTAGAGCCTATCACTCGCAAGAAGTTGCTGATTTTGTTTACAGCAAATTTGGTAATTCTCTAGTTCTAGGCTTCAGTCTACCTTAAAAAGAGGAGTCACTAGTGACTCCTCTTTTAGATTATAGACTAGAAATAAGATTTATTTGATTCAAAGGCCAGTAAATAAGGATAACCTTTCCTAAAAGATTCTTGAGAGGGATAGCACCGACAAATCGACTATCAGCAGAATGATTGCGGTTATCGCCAAGAACAAAGAAGTATCCTTCTGGTACTAAATAACGTGCTTTTAGTGGGAATGAGATAGGTTCTTTTGCAAACGGTTCTTCAAGTAAAGAACCGTTTAGATAAAGAGCGCCATTGTCTATTAGCAATTCATCCCCACTGATACCTACAACCCTTTTGATATAAAACTCTGAATCATCTTTGGGATTTTGAAAGATGACAATATCGCCTCTATTTGGGCCACTAAAAAGGTAGGAGATCTTTTCAACAAGAATACGTTGGCCATTTTTTAAAGTCGGTTCCATAGAGTAGCCATCTATAAGAAAAGATTGAGCTAAAAAAAGCATAAAAACAGAGGCCAAGATAATAATCTCGGAAAAGGCAACAAGGTAGCGCCTAATTTTTTCTTCCATAGGCGATTCCCCCTGGAATAATCTTTTAATTAAAAGAGGAGGGCTAAGAGAGGTGCAATAATAAGACCTGGTAAAAGGTTGGTTACCCTTATTTTAGAAATACCTAACATATTAAGCCCTATTGCTATTATCAGTATGCCACCGGCACTAGAAAGGGAAGCAAGAACTTTGGCATTAGCAAAGCTTGAGAGAAATGAGGCAAGTAGTGTCCAAAACCCTTGGTAGATTAAGATCGAGATAGCTGAAAAAGACACACCAATACCTAAAGAAGCTCCAAAAGCGATAGAAGATAGACCATCTAGAGCAGATTTAGTAAGGAGTATATTATAACCTTGTCCAAGACCATCTTCTATTGAACCAAGTATAGCCATTGGACCTACACAAAAAAGAATTGTTGTTGTAACAAAACCTAAAGCAAAATTACCTTTACTAAAGTGTAACTTGCTTTCAATAGTATTTCCCAATTGTTCTAGTTTATCTTCTAAGCTACAAGCTTCACCAATGATACCACCTAAGACTAATCCTAAAAGGATTGCAACAAGATTATCTCCTTTAAGGGCTGTTTCTATGCCTAAAAACAAAACCACTAGTGCTACAGCATGCATAACTGTTTCATTTGTTTTATCTTTTAATCTTGAACCGATCTTTGTTCCTAAGAAGCCACCAGCAAAAACAGTTGCTGCGTTAATAATAGTTCCTGTCATAGGTCACATAAGCACCTGCTTTCCTGTCTTTTTGTAACTAAGCGCTAAGCATATTTAGAAAAAAAGCGCCTCTTTGGCTAGAGGCGCTTAACTGTTTTTTGGTAATTTAGGCATCTGGTCTTTCTTCTAATATACCATCAACAATGCCGTATTGTTTAGCTTCTTCAGCAGCCATAAAGTTATCCCTGTCTGTGTCTCTTTCAATAACATCTAGTTGTTGGCCTGTGTGTTTAACAATAATGTTATTGAGAGAGCTCTTTAAGCGAAGAATTTCGCGAGCCTGGATTTCAATGTCTTTGGCCTGCCCACTAGCACCACCTAGAGGCTGATGGATCATGACCCGTGAATAAGGCAACGCATAGCGTTTTCCTTTAGTGCCAGCTGCCAAAAGTACTGCAGCCATAGAAGCTGCAAGGCCTACACAGATTGTTGAAACATCACAGCGGATATATTGCATAGTGTCATAGATAGCAAGGCCTGAGTATATCTCTCCACCAGGGCTATTAATATAGAGACTAATATCAGCTTTGGGATCTTTACTTTCTAAAAACAGAAGCTGGGCTACGACTAAGTTGGCAACAGCATCGTTAATGGGACCACCTAAAAAGATAATACGATCTTCTAACAGGCGTGAATAGATATCATAAGCGCGCTCTCCTCGAGAAGTTTGTTCTACTACCATTGGAACTAAGACACCCATGATAAATTCCTCCTTTAACATCATTATACATCTTAAATTATCATAAATTGTCTCTGAGGTGTTTAATTATGATCTTACTTGTAAAAGCAAATACCATTGCGGCTTTAATCCGTTTGTTATCAGGAATACTTGAGGTTGTTTGCGCAGTTGTTATTTACAGAAGTGCTACCCCTAAAACTATTCTTAAATTGAATGCTATTTTAGGTGCTCTTGGCCCGGTTGTTCTTTTAGGAAGCTTGTTTTTGGGTATAAGTGCTAGTAGGGATGTAACTACTTGGCGAATAGTAGTTGTCTTTTTTGGAGCACTACTTCTTATTATAGGCTCGTTTGCCTAGATTATTAAGCTATCGATATCTTCTTTTGTATAAGGTCGTCCACAGCTAAGTTTACCTTCAGGGCAGTTGCCGTTAAGACATGCTGGCCCAACATTTTCTAAAAGAAGTGGTGCTACTTGTTTTGCTTCTTTTAGCATTTTCCAAGCAAGTGTTTGTATCTCCCACTGGGCTCTTCGGCAAGTGCGAAGTTTAATAAAATGGAGAAGAGCCCTCAAAGAATATGTTACCATAATTTTGCTTTCAATAGCTTGAGGTAAAAGATAACGTGCATCTTCCTTGGGTACAACTTGGGCAAATTCTTCATAAAGGTTATTAAGATTCTCCATAGTTTCGTTGTACTTTTCTAGCAGTTCAGGTCTTTCTTGAATGCTAGGTGGTATAATGTAATCAAAGTTATCTTCTTTTATATATCTTTGGCTTCTTTGAGAATAAGAGCAACCGACGCGATGTCTAACTAGTTGATGAGTTGTTACTCTTGATATACCACTAATTGAAAAAGTAAAACTTACATGTTCTAACACAGAATAGTGGCCAAGGTTAAGTATGTTTTTGACTAACTTTTTTACTTCCTCATCAGAAAGATTCTCAAAGAGATCCTCACCACTTCTTTCAGAGTAACAGAGTCTAGCAGCAGCGGCAATTACTCTTTCTGGTTCTTTTGTATAATTAATTAATTTTACTGTAGGTTCCACAAAATTTCGGTGCTAAAAAGCACCTTCTCTCCTTCCATCGGCTTTTTTAAGGTTTTCCACATTTTAACTTCTATCCCTGCAAAAAGGTAAAGGTAAAAGTTAATCTATCAACTTACCAGAGGTTTTGATATGATAAAAATATGGTAATATAAGGGCTAAACATGCTCTTTTGCTGATAAAGGTCTTATTTATGGAGGTTATTTGTTATGAGGAGAGTTCTCTTATGGATCGATGCTGATGCCAATTATGAAAAAATTGGTAGCAGAGCAGAGATTCGGCGCGTAGTGTACAAAGCCAAAGAGGCAGGTATAACAACATTAGTTCTAGATGTAAAGCCTGTCGAAGGTTCAGTATTATATCGTAGCCGTATTGCACCTTTTTATGAAAAAAAAGGTACTGAGGTTATTCCAAACCACGACCCACTTGCAGTACTTATAGCAGAAGCTCGTAGTATGGGCCTTGAAGTTCATGCCTCAATGAATGTCTTTTGTGAAGGTAGAAGAAAAAAAGGCTTAGTCTATGAATCAAAAGCAGAATGGGCCACCCATCGATACGATCAAGCTCTCTATCTCAAAAAAGGTGATGAATTTATCGAAGTTCCCCGCTATAATAGCTATCCTAGAAGAGATGAAATCGCCTATATAACAGATGACTTAGCTGACACACTAAAAGTCTCAGGTACTGCGCTAATTATTAAAGATAACAAAGTTGCAGAGATCGTAACAAGTGGAGAGATCTCCTTGAAAAATAACCCAGTAATATATGGACAAGGACCTAAAGAAGAGCTTCTTAAGGGACTATTGGGAGCTTTACTTGTTACTAGACCAGAGATACGACCTATTACAAAATGGGCTACTCCATCCCAAGGTTTTGTAAACCCTATATTGCCAGAAGTACAAGCCTATGAATTAGCATTAATGGAAGAGGTTGTTTCTCACTACCAGGTCGATGGCATTGTCCTTGATCGAGTAAGATATAACGATATTCATAGTGACTTTAGTCCTCAGTCTAAAGCTGCTTTTGAAGAGTTTCTTGGTAAAAACATTAAAAACTGGCCTAAGGATATTTTGCGCTTAAGTTTTGTTAATGGTAAAAAACATGTAGAGTATGGCCCACTTGCTAAGGATTGGTTTTTCTTTCGTTCTTTAGGAATAAAAGAGTTCTTTATCAAAGCGAGAAACCGTGTTAAAGAATTAAGACCAGATGTCTTATTTGGTGACTATGCTGGTTCTTGGTATCCTGAATATTATAAATTAGGAGTCAATTGGGCAAGCGAAAATTATCAACCTAAAGATCAAGAGATAGAGATACCAGGTTATGAAGAAACAGGATATGCAGAAGTGCTTGATTACTTAACTTCAGGCAATTACTATGAAGATGTTTATATTAAAGATTTAGAAAATAAAGTTCAAGCTAAGTTAAGTATGAGAACAGAAGCAGGCCAGTCATTAGAATATAAACCCTGGTATTCTGTTGAAGGTGCTGCAAAGATGGTAAATGAAGCAGTTATGGATGCTACTAAAGTTTATGGTGGTCTTTATCTGTTGCAGTACTATCAAAAGCCTGAGGTTTTTCAGGAAGCTATGAAAACGTGCTTAAAATTAAGTGATGGCTTAATGTTATTTGATCTAGTCTATTTAGATATGTATAATTGGTGGGATATTCTTGCAGATACACTAAGGGGTGAGACTTAATTGCTAGTAGATTACCATATGCATTTGGAAAATGGGCCAAAGAATCTAGATTATCTCAAGAAATTTGTGGAAAATGCCGAAAGAAGAGGAATAAGTGAAATAGGTATCTCTGAGCATTGTTATAGATTCAAGGAAGCAAAACATCTTCTTGATAATCCATGGACAAGAGAACGCAATGTAGATAGTCTTAGCGAATATTTAGACCTTCTAAATGAGGCAAAATCTTTAGGTTGGCCAGTTAAAATCGGCATAGAGATAGATTATATTCCCGAAGCAGAAGAACAGATTAGAGAATTTGTTTCAAAGTACCAGTGGGACTATGTGTTTGGCTCAGTCCACTGGCTAGGTGAGTTTGGCTTTGATTTGAAAGAAAACCTATCCCTTTGGCAAAAATATGATATTGATAAGATTTGGAATGAATACTTTAACACACTGCTTAAAGCTGCTCAAAGTGGGATATTCGATAGCCTACCTCATCCTGATCTAATAAAAATATATGGTTTTTATCCTAAAGAGGATCTTAGCGAATATCTTGATTATGTATTTTCGGAGATCAAAAAAACCGATGTAGCACTAGAGGCAAGCACTGCAGGTTGGCGAAAACCTGTTGGTGAGATGTATCCCTCTCTAGTAATTCTTGATCTTATAAGAAAACATAATATCTCGATAACTTTAGCCTCTGATGCACACTACCCAGAGGATGTTGGTAGAGATTTTGAACGGATGATTCCTATATTAAAAAAAGCAGGTTTTAACGAATTTGTTCGTTTTGAAAACCGAAAAAGGATATTTGAAAAGTTATAAGAGCAACATGGTAGACAAAAATTAAGTAATACATAGGTAGACAGAGATAAACAAGTTTGTTAGCCTTAGACAATCAGATATAGGCTTTGCTATTTTTCCTATGTATAGGTAGACTCTTTCTTAACAAGAAATCAAAATATCTGAAGTAACAAG
>DUTE01000090.1 GCA_012842235.1 Bacillota bacterium | reverse complement strand
TTTAGCTGTTCTAAATCAAGATTTAGGTTTGCACCAAGATGCATCAATAACTCAGGAGCATGGATTTCATTTCCCGCCATAACCGGTGTATGGGTAGTAAAGACAATTTGATCTTTTGTCTGTTCCCAAGCTTCAGGGAAGGAAAGTCCTTTAGACATTTTTTGATTTATTAATTCAAGTCCAGCCAAAACAGCATGTCCTTCATTAAAGTGGTAAAGATCAGGTTTTATACCTAAGGCATTTAATGCTCTTACGCCACCTATACCAAGTATAATCTCTTGTTTGACTCGATCTTCCTCTGAACCACAGTAAAGGCTATGACATACATAAGGATAGTTTTCAGGCTCTAAAAGATAAAGCGGTACATTATTAAAGGCCTCGCAGAGCCAGATTTTACAGGTTATTTCTCGGCCGGCAATAGTTACTTTAATCTTTTTGTTTGTGTCGACTAAATATTTTCGATCTACTTTTTGAGGTCTATCTTCAGGCCAACCTTCATGAGATATAACTTGGCTAGTATAACCATGTTCCCAAAGAATACCTATTCCCACTAGAGGAAGTTTAAGATCAAATGCTGCTTTAAGTATATCGCCAGCTAAAATACCAAGCCCACCTGCGTAAATCGGAAATTTTTCGTTTAGACCATATTCCATACAAAAATAAGCAACTTTCGGTAGCTTTTTTAAATCCACAAAGTCCCCTCCCTCTGCCTTTTATTCTTTCACCTTATAGTCAAAGTTAGCAGAAGAACGGGACTTAGGATTATGGATAAGTTGTTTATAATTGGTTAATTATCATGTAATGTTAAATCACCGGGCCTAATCCAGCCTTTTTTGCGCATAAATTCACCAAAGATATAAGTTAAAATCGCAGGGAGTAAAAAATGCAAAAGAATTATTCCCGGCCACGCAGAAGATCCCATATCTTTTAGTGTACCAATTTGGCCAACAAATCCCGAGGTTCCCATTCCTGAACCTTCCGGAATATTAGTCATTTTAAAAACCAACGTAGAAAGTGGTCCTAGGATTGCACTAGTAAGAATTGGTGGAATCCAAATTAAGGGATTTTGGATAATGTTTGGGACTTGGAGCATAGATGTACCTATACCTTGAGCAAGAAAACCACCAAAACCGTTTTCTTTGTAACTCATTACAGCAAAGCCGATCATCTGTGCACAACAGCCGACAGTAGCGGCTCCTCCTGCTAAACCGTTTAATCCTAAACTTATGGCAACAGCAGCACTTGAGATAGGTGCTGTAAGGATCATTCCCATTAAAACTGAGACAAAAGCACCCATTGGCAGAGGATGGAGTTTTGTTGCTTCATTTACCAAATTTCCTGTAGCTTTCATAAATGCAGAAACTCCAGGTGATACATAAACACCAACAAAACCGCCGATGACAATTGTTGTCACAGGAACAAGTATAATATCTACTTTAGTTTTACCACCAATTAATTTTGAAGCTTCTGCTCCTGCTAAAGCTGCTAAAAGAGCTCCAACAGGTTCCCCTACTTTTGCGACAGGAAGCATGGCAAATGTACCTGCACCAATAGCACCCGCAACTGCTGCAGAAAACACACCAAGTGGCGGGGCTTTTACTGCTCCTGCAACAGCTACACCAATTGCAGGTCCCATGAGTAGCTTGGCATATTGACCAAAAGTTACCAGCTGATCAAAGTTAAAAAGTTTACCTGTCTGTTCTAAAATCAATCCCACGATTAAAGAGCCAAATAGTCCTAAAGCCATAGCATTTAAAACTTTGGTGATATAATCAAGAAAAATGTTACCTTTTTTCATGTCTTTTTTGCACTTTTGTGCCTTCTCCTCCTCTAGCCTTATATTTAGATAGCTTATTTTTGAAAAGTTTATAAGTAACTTCGTAGCGTTACATACATCTTCCTTCTATTGTTAAAAAAATAACGATCTCCAAGCATAATCAATACAACAAAGGTTAAACTATCTATAGCTAGAAGTGAAAGGAGATGGATCGATATCTATGCAACAGAACTTTCGTGAGCAAGTGGTATATCAACAGATTAACACTATAAGGCAACTTACAAGTAGACTAAGGCAATCTGAGCAAAGGAATGCCCAATTACTTGAGCAATTGAACCAGGCCGAAACCTATGCAGCTCAAGAACTTGGCAGGCTAGATCAGCTTTTAAGCCAATTAGAAAGCCAGATTGGCCAGATTAGTCCTCGTTCAGAGCAAACTTATGGACAGCCAGGTTATACTCAACCTAATTATGGTCAAAGTCCTTTTGGGCCAGGAAATCCTTCCTATAATCCATCACAATATGGTAGTTCTTACTCCTCCCAATATGGTGCCAATCCAACACAACCAGAACAGAGAAAATAACATAATTATTAAAGGGAGCTAACATGCTCCCTTTAATAATACTTTTTATTATATAAGGTATCTTCTACCTTCACTAATGCTTCTCCAAAGCGCTGAAAGTGAACTACTTCTCTTTCTCTTAAAAACTTTAATGTGTCGGTTACAAGAGGGTCATCAGAAAGATGAATAAGATACTCATAAGTGGCACGAGCTTTTTGTTCAGCGGCCATATCTTCAACAAGATCTGCTACGGGATCTCCTTTACTTTGAATATAGGCTGCTGTCCAAGGATTACCAGATGCATTAATAAAGTAAACAGCTCTATCATGGTCTGCATAATAGGGATCTAAACCAGCAGCTTTAATTTCTGCAATAGATGCATCTTTAATAAGGTTGTAAACTAAAGCAGCAATTATTTCCATGTGAGCAAGTTCTTCAGTGCCAATATCTGTAAGAAGTCCTTTTGTTTCTTTTGTTGGCATAGAGTAGCGTTGAGTAAGATAACGCAGGGAAGCAGCTAATTCACCATCAGGTCCACCATATTGTGTAATTATAACCTTTGCTAACGCCGGATTTGTACCACTTACTTTGGCTGGATACTGTAGTTTTTTTTCATAAAGCCACATACTAGTTTCTCCCCCCTAAATCTTCCCAGGGCCAATAATCAAGCCACCGGTAGCCACATTCCAATTCTTCTAGGCCATACCCAAAGCCAATTAACGGGCCATAGGCTCTTTCATATTGCTCCTTTGCTTCTTTGAGTTGTCTAGATATATTTATAAAATCAGCAAGGGCTCTTCTATTTTCTGGGTGTGTGTCCAAAAAAAGTTGCAGATCTATAGCAGTAAATTCTAACTCTTGAATTGTCCTTAACATTCTTTCGCGATCATTCATAGTCTTGTCTCTCCCTTTCGTAGGGGAAATATAATTCAGGAAAGATAGTTCACCTCATTAGGGCTACTTCAGGTGAATAAAGGGTATTATATTGTTGAATCACAACATAGGCTCGGGCTAATTGCATTTTAG
>DUTE01000089.1 GCA_012842235.1 Bacillota bacterium | reverse complement strand
TTAAGCCAGTTCACGCTGTTCACCTCCGCTTGTGCTCATTAGAAGAGCTGGATGAATCAGCGCTTGATATTCTCCTTTAATACTTAAAGGATTTCTTTCTATACCAAGAATTACACCTGGTAACTTTACCTGTTGGCCTTTGTGCTTAAGATAGACAGAATCGGGTCTAATACCTGTTAGCACCCCGCTGTCTTTGCCTACTGAGCGAAAAGGAATAAGCACTAGACGCCTACTCCAATGGTCGTAATCGTTTAGGCTTAAGTCTTCAAGATTACTCAAATGTTCTAATGAATTGATAATTCCCTCAGGCAAGAGCCCTTTGAGGGCTTTTTTTTCCACAATAATTACCCTTTTGCCACTAACTGGCTCTACAAGTTCATTGCCACTATCGATTAATGCTCTAAGAGCAAGTTTTTTAGAGCCAATTTCAATAACTAGACCTACTTGACCAAAACTTTGCCAAAATCTTTCATGTAACAAACCCCAACCTACTTCGGCAACAACTAAAATAGCAATATGGGGACCAAGTAAAACCCAGAGCCTTCCTACATTCATAGAACTAAGCCAATAGCCTATGCCACCTGCTAAAAGCGCAAGCAAATAGACCATAGGTAGTACCGCTGAAAGATCGCACCGCTTAAAGGCCAAAAGCACCATAATTGCTGGCAAAAGAAGCGATAAAAGAGCTAAAAAACCAGTTGATATCGGTATATCGCCCTTGGTGACAAGCAAAAAAGCCAAATAATAGAGACTTCCTAAAATTGCGCCTAAAAATAGCCCGCCGGGACGCGGTTGTTTGTTAGCTATCTCTCCTCCAGCCCAGAGAATAAGATAGTCACGCCAAAACTCCGCTGCCAGGCAGGCTGCTAGTAGATCCACATAGACTACATAAGACATGCCTTGCCACCTTCCCTTCATAATAAGATAATTACTGGGGAAGGTATAATTTCCTGCATTAGATTAACTGTTTTTTGGTTTTCTTAAAAATACAGGAATATCTATATCATGTCCTGTTGAAAACGGTTTGATCTCCTCTTTTGTAGGAGCTGCTTCGTTTTTGTCATTCTCTGCTTTACCATCAAATCCAGTGGCAATAACAGTTATATGAACCTCATCATTTAGGTTATTATCGATTACTGCACCAAAGATAATATTGGCATCAGGATCAGCTGATTCGGAGATAACTTTAGCTGCTTCTGTAATCTCTAAGATCTTTATATCAGGTGAACCTGTGATACTTAAAAGAATACCTTTTGCCCCTTTAATGCTTGTCTCAAGAAGTGGCGAAGAGATTGCTTGTTTAGCAGCTAAGGTAGCCTTATCATCGCCTGAGGCATTACCTATGCCCATTATAGCTGTACCTGCTGAAGACATAATAGTTTTTACATCAGCAAAATCAAGATTAATAACACCAGGAACAGCAATTAAATCAGAGATACCTTGTACACCTTGTCTTAAAACATCATCAGCGATCTTAAAGGCATCAATTAAAGTGGTGTTCTTTTCAGCGATGCTTAAAAGTTTATCATTGGGAATTACAATTAATGTATCTACTTTGTCTTTAAGTTTCTCTAAGCCCTCTTCAGCTTGTGCCATTCGTTTTTTGCCTTCAAAGAAGAATGGTTTGGTCACTACACCAACTGTAAGAGCTCCTGCTTCTTTAGCAACTTCAGCAACGATTGGTGCGGCTCCTGTACCGGTACCGCCTCCCATTCCTGCAGCAATAAAGACCATATCTGCACCTTGTAAAACAGTAAAGATATCTTCGCGATTTTCTTCTGCTGCCTTATTGCCTATCTCCGGATTTGAACCAGCACCTAGGCCACGAGTAAGCTTTTCACCTAACTGTAGTTTGGTCTCAGCTTTTGATAGAAGTAATGCTTGAGCGTCAGTATTCATGGCGATAAATTCTACACCTCTTACTTCAGCTTCAATCATTCTATTAACCGCATTACTTCCCCCGCCACCAACGCCAACAACCTTAATGTTGCCAATTTGTGACTGTTCAGGATCAAATTCCAACATTTTTTTCCCTCCTGACCTTACCGGCCACTTGCATATCCCTTTTGGCTGAGATCGATATATTTATGCTGGCCACGCATGGTAATCTCTTTAATCTTTTGTCTAATAAGTTGTGGTTTTTCAATTTCCTTGCCCAAAAAGACCTCAGAATCATCTCTCATCTTTAGTGTAGTGCCAGAGGAGGTATTTCTAATCTCTACAAGTCCTAAATCACTAGTGGCGTCTACAAGTTCTAAATAGATAAGATATTCTTCAGGTATTTGATTTCCTGGAAAAAAAGGAAAAGTTTGTAAACCTCTAATTGTCGGCAGTAGATTTTTTTCTCCTACTGTTAAAATTGTACCATTTAGAGCCACCTGTAGCAACGTTGCTGAGATATCAATATTAGCAATAGGCTTATGCTCGTCCACTTTAACTATGAGTTTTGAAGGCCATTTAACTTCTATTGCAACACTTTTAATGAATTTATCTTTAGCAACATCTTTTTCTAACTGATTAAGGTCAGCCCACAAAAGGTTTGGCTGGCCAACTACACGGCGCATACGGCCTTCGCTGGCCAGTATATTACCGATAATAATTACCTCTTTGGTTTGGAAAAGCCATACCAAGACGGCAAATACGCAAAGAACTAATAATAGAACTATTAAGTACTGTCTGTTTTGGCCCATAAAATGACCTCCAAACGTCTCATGAGTTCTTAATTTCTTCTATTATCAGTAAATTCCTTCTTAACCATATATTTAGTTTTGGCGCTCTACAATAGCTCCTAGAGAGGCTATTTTTTCACTGAACTTTTCATAACCTCGATCAAGATGCTCAAGTTGAGAGACTCTCGATTCACCCGAAGCTGCTAAAGCAGCTATAACTAAGGCAGCTCCACCTCTAAGATCGAAAGCTTCAACCTTAGCACCCTTTAGCTTTGCTACACCCTTTACAATAGCACATTCACCTTCAATACAGATCTTAGCACCTAGTCTTGTAAGTTCATGGGTATATTTAAAACGATCAGGAAAAACTGTCTCTGTTACAAGGCTTGTGCCTTCTGCAAGAGTAAGTAGTGCTGTTATTAAAGGCTGTAGATCAGTAGGAAAACCTGGATAAGGCATAGTTCTTATCCTGAGAGGCTCAATATGTTTAGAGCCCTTCACTTCAACATAACTTGGCCCAATATCTATCTTACAACCAGCTTCCTGAAGTTTGTAAAGAAGAGCTTCATTGTGATCTGCTCTTGCCCCATAGACTTTCACTGTTCCTTGGGTAATTGCACCTGCAAGAAGAAATGTACCTGCCTCAATCCTATCAGAGACCACAGTATACTCTGCACCTTTTAACTCCTTAACACCTTCGATGACTATAGTGTCTGTCCCTGCGCCATGAATATTGGCACCGAGATTGTTTAAAAATTTTTGCAACTCAACAATCTCTGGTTCTTTAGCAGCGTTTTCAATTGTTGTACGTCCTTTGGCAAAAACCGCAGCCATCATCAGGTTTTCTGTGGCACCAACTGAGGGGAAATCAAAATAGATGCGGTTTCCTCTTAGGCCACCATTGGCTTGCAAAAATAACACTCCACCTTGCTCTTGCTCGACTTTTGCACCTAAGGCCTCTAAGGCTTTTAGGTGTAGATCTATCGGTCTTGGCCCAATGGCACATCCCCCTGGGTAGTAAACATGGGCTTTTTTGGCACGAGCAAGTAGTGGTCCAAGGATAAGAATAGATGCTCTCATCTCTCGCATAAGCCTCTCAGAGCCGTAATAGTTTAGGCCGTTTGGGGTACAAAGATAAAGACTACCTGGTGCTATCCATTTAGCCTCAGTACCTAAATCAGTTAAAAGTGAAAGCATTTTTTGTACATCGATAAGGTTTGGGACATTTTTTAAGATACAAGGTTCTTTAGTCAAAAGGCTAGCTGCCATCAGCTTAAGAACAGAGTTTTTAGCTCCAGATACCTTAACACTACCGATTAAGGGTTTGCCTCCATAGATTAAAAGCTCAGACAATCTCTATCAACCTCACCTTCAGAAGGCTTCAATCACAGATTATGTTTCTAAGCCTTCTGAGGTGATTATCAAGAGAGAAGACTTGCCTTTATCTCTTGTACTATATTTAAGGTTGCTTGAGGGTTGCCAAGTGTTTTTGCCTTTTTGCCCATGGCTTGCCGCTTTTCTTTATCATCGAGAAGTTGCCAAAGTACATCTTCAATCTCTTCCATATTTGACTCTAACACTAAACGACCGGCCCCGGTTTCTTGCCATATTCGAGCGTTATGTGTTTGGTGGTTTTCGGCTGCATACGGATAGGGAACAAGGATTAAAGGTATTCCTAGTACTGCAGCTTCACTTAAAAAGATCGCTCCTGCCCGACAGACAACTAGATCACTTGCTGCTAGAATCAAAGCCATATTTTGAATATATGGGGTGATGAAGATGTTTTTTTCTATAGAAATAGCCTCATCGCCTAAGACCGATGCGATCTTGGGATAGTTGGTCTTTTTTACAACAGATACATTAGGGAAATCATTTTTGCCACAGTGATGAACCACAACAAGATCCTCTCTTTGGGCAAAGGCTTTATAGAGAGGCCTTATGGCATTGTTTATAGCTTTTGCTCCTTGGGAGCCACCTGTAATCAATAAAAGCGTCTTATCAAAAAGAGCTAATTCTTTTTGGGCGTTTTCTCTGTTTGCTTTAATAATCTCTTCACGTACAGGATTTCCTGTAAAGAGACACTTTTCTTTAGGCAGATACCTCTCTGCTCCTTTTGAGCCTAAAAAGATCTTCTCTGCCTTTTTAGCTAGAAGCCGGATAGTGACTCCTGGGTAACTATTTTGTTCCTGTAAAAAAAGTGGTTTCTTTAACGATGCTGCAGCTTGACCCACAGGTCCGGATACATACCCACCTGTGGCAATTACCACATCTGGTTGATAGTCTTTTAAGATCTTTTTCATCTGATTAGTTGCTCTGAAAGCCTTATATGCAGTAACAACATTTTTCAATGTCAGCTTACGACTAAAACCCTCTACATCGATTAACCTATATTCTAAACCAGTAGCAGGGAGAATCTCTTTTTCTATGCCTTTTTGACCGCCAATATAAAGGATCTCTCCTCCCAAAGCTTTGGCAATAGCTAAAGCAGGATAGATGTGACCTCCTGTGCCACCTCCAGCAACAACAACTCTCATAAAGATCCTCCCCTCAGCTGTTAGTTTGCATAACGCGACAGATTAAGTAAAAGTCCTACATTAACTAGGGATACAACAAGTGACGAACCACCGTAGCTAAAAAACGGTAGGGTGATCCCTGTAACAGGTAACAAACCTATAACAACACCAATATTTAAAAAAGCTTGAAAAGTTATCTGCATGGTTAAGCCTACTGCTAGAAGAGAGCGGAAAAGGTCATCTGAGCGCATAGCAATTCTTAAACCACGCCAGGCATAAATTGTAAAGAGAGAAACAATAGTAAATGTACCGATAAATCCTAGCTCTTCACCTACAATAGGAAAGATAAAATCTGTATGATTTTCTGGTAGATAGAGATACTTTTGTTTTGATTTACCTAGGCCTGCTCCTAAAATACCTCCAGAGCCAAGAGCGTAGATAGATTGAATAATCTGATAGCCATCGCCTAATGGATCATCTTCGTAGTGCAAAAAAGCCATTAATCTATTAAAACGATAAGGCTCAATTACGGCTAATACAAGAAATGCCCCAACGCCAAGAATAAACAGAATCATTAGATGCTGTTTTTTTGCTCCTGCAGCAATAAGCATAAAATAACAAGTACCCATTAAGGCTACTGCAGTTCCTAAGTCTTTACCTAGAACAATTAGGCCACCAACAATTCCCATAAAAACTAAAGCCCAGAACAGACCCTTAAAAGTTTGTATCTGATCTTTTATTTCACTTAAATAATGGGCTAAGAAGATTATTAAAAAGATCTTGGCAAACTCAGAAGGTTGAATAGAAAAAAGACCTAGATCAATCCAGCGTTTGCCCCCTTTTACTTCGCCACCTATGAGTAAAACTACAACTAGTAAAATAACAGAAGCAAGAAGTAACAACGAACTAAGTTTTTTTATGTGTGACAGTGGATAAACCATAGCTATTATACAGCCAACTACACCAATTCCAGCAAAGATTAGTTGCCTTAAAAATACCCAATAGGCACTACCATGCTCTTGATACGAGACAACAGAACTAGCACTTAGAAGTGATACAAGACCGATTACAAGAAGTAAACCTGCTGTTAAAAGCAGCCAAAGGTCGACACTTCCTTTTTGTTGCATACTTGCAATTCACCTCGCCAATCGCCTATCGCCAACTTACCAAAACCTCAGAAACAATGCTACACCAACACCTGCAAAGAAAAGAGCAATCATCCAAAAACGAATAACAATCTTTGTCTCAGGCCAGCCTAAGAGCTCAAAATGGTGGTGGATTGGTGCCATACGAAAGACTCTCTTTTTAGTTCTCTTAAAGTGAAGTACTTGAATTATTACAGATAGAGTTTCTATGACAAAAAGACCACCAATAACAACTAAGAACAGTTCTGTGCCTGTAAGAATTGCTAAAGCACCAAGTGCTGCTCCTAAAGCTAAAGAACCAGTATCTCCCATAAAGATCTGTGCTGGGTAAGCATTAAACCACAAAAAACCTGCTAAAGCTCCTAGTAAAGCCGTGGTAAATGTCAAAAGGTCAAGCCTACCACTTCGATAGAGCAGTACTATATAAGGGATTAGGGCTATTGCTGTTGTCCCTGCCGCAAGACCATCTAGACCATCGGTAATATTTACAGCATTTGATACTGCCACAAGTACTAAAGAGACAAAAGGTACAAAAAGCCACACTGGCATCTGCCAGGCACCACCCCAAGGCAGATAGATTAAAGTACCAATATGGGGTTTTTGAGCTGCCCAAAGGCCGATTAATACACCAAGTACAATCTGAAAAAACAGTTTCTGCCTAGCTTTAAGACCTAAGTTCCGTTTCTTCTTGACAATAATAAAGTCATCTAAAAAACCGATAAAGCCATAACCAAGAACTATAGCTAGTGCTATTAAAGCTTCATCTGATCTATAGGCAAACAAAACAGTAGCAACTGTTGTGCCTGTAAGAAACAAAAGGCCACCCATGGTAGGGACTCCGGTCTTTTTTAAATGGGTTTTTGGTCCATCTGTCCTTATTGTCTGCCCGTATTTTAGTTTATGCAAAGCATCAATCAGTTTAGGTCCTAAAATCAATACAGTTATAAAAGCTATTAAACCTGCGTAAATGCTACTGTTCATTTTATTTTTCGGCCCTCCTTTTTTGAAGGCCTTCCTCCTTCAATCCCATTAATCTTACATATTTTGCACAAAAATTAGAACCCTTAGAGTAGAATCTGCTAACTCTAGTTTCTTAGTTAAGATAGTCTAAAACCTTCTCCATTGCCATAGAGCGAGAACCTTTTAAGAGTAAAATACCTTTTAGATCCTGAACTTTTGCCGCAATCTCTTGGTGTGAAGAGCAGATTTGAGCTTGTAGCCCATGTTCTTTAGCGGCAATTTGTGCCATAGCCATCTCTTCTCCTAACAAAAAGAGAGCATCAATATCTAGTTCTGCGGCTATATTACCTATTTCATAGTGATATTTTTTTGAGTTTTTACCAAGTTCTTTCATATCACCTAAGGCAGCATAAGATTTAACTCCTAAAGCTTTAGCTCTTGTGGCAAGGTGTTTTAAGGCCTCTTTTACTGATGAAGGCGAAGCATTATAAGTATCATCGATAACAATGAGATTGCCATCTCCTTTTTCGATCTCCACAAGTCTTTGCTTAATAGCAATCTCTCCTTCAAGAGCAGCTTTTATATTCTCTAGAGGTATTCCTAAATAAAGAGCTACAGTAGCTGCTGCTAGGGCATTATTTATATTGTGTTCTCCAGGAAGCGAAAGAGAGATAGGCACCGTTTTATCCTGATAGCAAAGAAGAAAACTTGCTTTATTCCACTTATCAAAACTTATCTCTTTAGCATAAACATCGCCACCTACACCAAAAGAGAGAATATTTTCTGTCAAGGAACTCAAATAGTTATAATAATCTTTGTCAGTAGGTATTACACCTAAACCGTCTTGGGGAAGAGAGCTAAGTAGTTCACCTTTAGCTTTGGCTATATTATCGATAGAGCCTAAAAGCTCTGCATGAACCTCGCCGATATAAGTAACTATTCCCACCGAGGGTTTGGCAATATCTGCGAGATACTGAATTTGCCCTAAACCCCTCATACCCATCTCCAAGACAACATATCGATGTTCTTTGTTAAGTTGAAAAAGAGTTAGTGGCAAACCGATTTCATTGTTGTAGTTGGCTTTAGTATAAAGTGTTGGTTGATGGGTTTTCAGTATTGCCGCAAGCATCTCTTTGGTGGTAGTTTTGCCATTACTACCTGTTATTCCGATAACTATTGGCTGAAATTGTTCTCTATAATACTTAGCTAGATCCCCTAAAGCCTTTAGGGTATCTTTAACAATTATCTGTGTAGGAAAATCGGCCTCTTTAGACACTACTACTGCCTCAGCTTTGATCTGGGAATTAATGTAGTTGTGTCCATCACTATTTTCACCTTTTAGAGCAAAGAAAACCTCTGAACCAGAAAGTTTTCTAGTATCAATTTCAATACCTATAACCTCAGAGTCTTTGCCAACTAATCTGCCTCCTACAACCTGGGCTAGTTTTTTAGCACTGATTTTTAGCAAACTTTTTCAGCCCCTCTCGAGCTACTTCTCTATCATCAAAGTGGTATTTAACACCGTTTATCTCTTGGTAGTCTTCGTGGCCTTTGCCAGCAATAACTACTATGTCCTTAGGCTTTGCGCTCTCTATAGCTAGAAAGATCGCTTTTTTTCTATCGGCCTCAACAATGTAGGGCTTTTCTTTTATCCCTGGCAAAATATCTTGGATAATCGACATAGGTTCTTCAGTCCGGGGATTATCAGAGGTGACAATAATAACATCGGCCCATTTTTCAACCTCTTGACCCATTTTCGGTCTCTTTGTCTTGTCACGATCTCCTCCGCAACCAAAGACAACGATGAGTCTGCCTTGGCACTGCTTTTTAGCACTAGAGAGTAAGTTCTCTAAGCCATCTGGTGTGTGAGCATAATCCACTATAACAGCGAAATCGTGGTTAAGAGCAACGTTTTCAAAACGTCCCGAAACCCCTGGAAATGTAGCAAGCCTCGAAATAGCAAAATCGAGATCTATGCCTAGCCCATAACAAAGAGCTAAAGCTCCAAGAGAGTTTTCCACATTAAACTCGCCACCAATAGCTAAATTTACTGGCCACTCTTTTTTTTCAATAGTTAAAGTATATTTTATTGATGTTGCCGAAGCCGCAATATCCTTTGCTTGGACAATACCATTTTTTAACCCAAAACCGATCTTTCTTCCTGGGGTTTTTTCTACCATAAATTCACCATATGGATCATCAGCATTGAAAACTGCGACACTATCGTTTTTTAGCAGAGAAAAAAACTCTTGTTTTGCTCTGGCATACTCCTCCATATTTTGGTGAAAATCAAGGTGATCTTGGCTTAGATTAGTAAAGATCCCTCCAACAAAGTGAAGGCCTGCTACTCTTTCTAAGACAACACTATGGGATGATACTTCCATCACAGCATATCTAGTATTATTCTCAAGCATTTTGACTAAGAGTTGATCTATCTCTAAAGCCTCTGGTGTGGTTCTTTCTTGAGGTATCTTTTCTTCACCGATCATTGTCTTTACTGTTGACAATAACCCAGCGTTTTTAGGACTAAGTATGTGATGTAACATAAACACAGTGCTAGTTTTGCCGTTTGTACCTGTTACACCAATAAGGTTTAGTTTTTTAGATGGATTATCGTAAAAAACATGAGCTAAATCAGCAAGAGCTCTTCGAGTATTCTTGACAATAATCTGTGTTTCACTAGAAAGGCCTAAATCTCTCTCAGTAACAATATATTTTGCACCTTTAGATAGAGCATCTGCAACAAAATTGTGTCCATCACTTTTAAAACCTTTGATACAGACAAAAACACTACCGGGGACAACATTTTTAGAGTTATCTACAACTTCGCTGACCTTTTTATTTTTTACCACTTTAAGCAGTTTAGCAAATTCCATCTCTTTCACTCCTGCTTTAGCTTTTTCTTTAATGGGCAATACAGGTTATCTCTACCACATCACCACTTGAGAGCATACTTCCTGCCTCAGGTTTTTGGGTCGCTACAACTCCCTCACCTTTTATCTTAAGTTCTATCCCCCTAGCATCAGCAAGTCTTTTTGCTTCAACTAAAGTCAAACCAATAAAACGAGGTGTTTCCTGTAGACTTTCAGAAGTGCATCTTAATGTAACTGTAGCATTTCTTTCGACTAATGAACCAGCTATTGGTTCTTGACTAGATACTTTTGTCCCTTCACCTCTTATATTACCTCTAAGCCCAATTTTAGTCAGCTGTTTTATTGCATCATCTCGTTTAATACCTACTAAATTAGGAACAACTATCTGACCACCTGTTTTTACCCGGGTACGTATTCCAAGTTGTTGCAGGGCATCTTTGGTAAATTCTCTAAAGACTGGCGCTGCAATAAGGCCTCCTAAGTTTTGATCTGTTTGTGGATCCACAAACAGATCAAAACTTAGGAGGCCTTATTGCAGCGCCAGTCTTT
>DUTE01000088.1 GCA_012842235.1 Bacillota bacterium | reverse complement strand
TTTCTTCTTAGGTTTTATGTGAAATTATTGTAGTTTATAGCTTATATACTCTAACGTTTCTAATTTCTACAGCGGTGTTATCTGCACGAAAACCAAATTTGCCTTCGAAATATACATCATCTGGGTCTTCGTCATCAAAGAGTATTTCATCATTGGCAATAATCGTTATTGTGTTATCGATCACTTCTACTCTTACTTCTATGGGTTCTCCTGGTGGGAAAGTCATAGATGCACTATCTTTCAAAACCAAATTAAGGTTCCAATTTCCTTCAAGCCTATGCACAGTATATCCATCAGGATTAAAAGCTATACCATAGCCAAACCAAAGTTTGTTCATACGGAAGAACAGACGTACAGAACCCCATTCACCGTATTTTAGAGGCAAAATTTCAGCTTCAACAGCATAGTTTTCCCAATTCTCATCTCCAGCAAAGATATTACCATAATCGGTATTGGGAAAAATTAAAGCTCCGTTATCAATATGCCAAGAAGTAGAATCGTACTGCCATTGATCAAGACTACCGGAAAAATCATCTTCAAAAACAAGTATTTTTTCAGCACAAGACAAAACAGTTAAGGAAAAAAGAAAAACTAAGACTACTGCCCAACGTCTCACGAAACTTCCTCCTTTATCAAATATATATTCATACTTTCTAAGAAAGAAGTTTACTTTAAAAAAGAATATTCCTTCCAAAATTGGCCAATATTTAATTATTTAATGGAGGAATATGAACTTTACCAACCAAATTGGCTTGAGCTAGTGAGTTTTTGAACAAGAAAAGGTTTGGTGTATTATATATTTCGCCTATCTCCAAATCAAAGGCTTCTGAATCATCAACACCACTTACAAGAAGGATTAGTCGGTTGCCATCAACTAAAGCCAGTGATACATATGCTTCTTCAAAGCCGACGACCTCGTAAATACTTGTATCAGTAGCTCTTAGGCTGTCAATGCGTTTATCAAAAGAAAGTTGAATACGGTTATTGGTTAATCTCTTTATATCCTTTAGAGAAGGCGCTTGAGTATACATACTAAGGCCAAGATGGTATTCGTAACTCATTACACTTTGGTAACCTAGTTCTTCTGCACATTGGTAGAATTCTTCTAACCAGATATTGCTCCTTCGCATTTGAGTTTGGGAGCCAATATCAGTTTGCAACATTAGAGGTAATTCAGGAAATCTTTCTTTAAGTGGTGCTGCAAAAGCTTCATATCCTTTAATATAGTTTGCAGGTAAATCTTCTCTGACCCAATCGGGCCAATGTGTTTGAATAGTATGTCTGTCTGGCTTTACAGTTTCAACAAGGCTTACAGCCTCTAAACCTTGCATTTCTTTAATTCTTGCCACACTATTTGAGCCTTCATTAAGGCCAAGACTCCAGGTAGAAACTAAAATATCTGGTCTATTTTCTCGAAGACCATTTGGACCGTTAACAATATCGTTTAGAAAATCATTGACAGTAAAAACACGAAACTGGATCCATTTTTCGTAGGCCTCTTTATTTTTTCTATAATATCTAGGGTCTGATACTTTTTTAAAGTTTAGTGGTTCTTCATCAAATTTAGTTTGGAATATTTCTAAACAATGATCACAAAGGCAAGCATAAGCACCAGAAGAAAAACCGTTTATTTCTGGCAAATAAGATTCTGCCAGTTCAACACCGTCAAAGGGCGCTATTTGGATTACTTTGGCTAATGATGCTTTTTTCCATTCACGATAATCTTGGTTATTCATGCAAAAAAAGGTGAACCCAGGGTAATTCTTTACTAAATGTTTCATTTGCCAGTTAGGCCAATCAGAAGGGAAATTTGCTGTACTATAGGTACCATTGCCAAGGACTAAAGCCCATACTTCAAGACCGGCTTTTTTTAGCTCTTCAACAAGTTTTACATTAATATTGTTTTCGTTGGTTATAAAATAGTGAACAATAGTATAATCGTTTAACTTGATCTCTTCAGCAATGCTTTCTTCGCTTCGGCCTTGGTAATAAGGAAATCCTGGATCAATTTGGATACCTTTTTCGAAACCTAAAGCAGGTGTATTAAAAGCAGCAAGAAAAATGATAGCAGGAGGCAACAGTTTGATAAAAAAAACTCCCCAACTACTAACATATTTTTTAAGAGAAGTCACTAACAACCACCTCTTTCTTTATTTTTAAAAATTCCTTTATTATTTCTATTTCCCTTCTAAGAAGTAGTTACATAAAACCTGGAGGGGACATTTTTCGCAAAGAGGATTTCTAGCTTTGCATAGATTTCTACCATGGAAGATCATTTGGTGGTGTTTTTTTATCCATTGGTCTTTGGGAAATATTTCACAAAGATCGGTTTCCACTTTTTCTGGGGTTTTCCCTTGAGAAAGTCCTATTCTGTGAGCTACTCGAAAGACATGAGTGTCAACAGGAAAAGCTGGTATATGAAAAGCGTTAGCTAAGACAACATTTGCAGTTTTTCTACCGACTCCTGGAAGATTTTCAAGTTCTTTTCTTGTGCTTGGGACTTGTCCATTAAACGAATCTCTAAGAATCTTTGAAGTGGCAAGGATATTTTTACTTTTACTATTAAATAATCCACAATCTCTAATTAAAGAGATCAGCTCTTCTTGCGTAAGAGTAGCCATCTTCTCCGCAGAGTTATACTTTGGGAAAAGACGTTTTGTTATTTCGTTGACCCTTTTATCGGTACATTGAGCAGAAAGAATTGTGGCAATAAGTAGTTCAAAAGGGTTATGAAAGTTTAATTCACATTGCGCATTAGGGTAGAGTTCATCAAGCATAAGACTTATTGTTGTAAATTTACTCATAACTATCACCTTTGATTAAAAGATTGTCGAAACTAAAAGGAATATTACCTGCTTCGCAGAAAGGATTTCTTGAAAGACATTATCAGGGGAGGTTGAGTGATTTGAACAATAGGAAAAAGCTAGTATTAGTTTTAATGCTTACTTTTGGCGTTGTTTTTTCTGCATCTGCTGTCAAACTACAAATTTGGATGACAGGCGAGACACCTGAGAGATTACAGATACTGACAGATCTGATGGAAAGTGATCTCACGCCTCGAACAGGAATTACCGCAGAGTTTACACCACTTCCTTGGACAGACTCAGATCATAAGTTTTTACTTGCAGCTGCTTCTGGAGAAACTCCAGATCTTGCTATGACAGCCGTTCTTTTACCTGCTGAAATGGGTATTCGTGGTGCAGCTGTAGACTTGAAAAAAGCTTTTGGTACAGAATTTGATAAGGTTGCTAGTGTTCATTTCCCTAATACCTTTACTTCTTACACATTTCAGAATGCAGTTTTTGCTGTTCCTTACAGAGTAGAAAGTAACCCTATGATTGTACGCTACGATATCCTTCA
>DUTE01000087.1 GCA_012842235.1 Bacillota bacterium | reverse complement strand
AGATCCCTATGGTAATCTTTTAAGTGAAGTAAATCCAGATATAATTAGAGGAGAGGCCTACGGTAGAAAAGGGTATATGTGGAGATCTCAATCGATTCTTGAATTCGGTGAGCCGTTAATTGCGAAGATGCAAAAACACTATAAGAATCGGCTTGTACTTCATGGTTTTGAGTTAAATATACCGCCTCGGGGACATGCTAGTGTAACTATCCTAGATTCAGCAGAAGATCTCGCAAAATTTGCTTATATCTTCGATGCAAGTGACCATGACCACTCCATTGTTAACTGGCCTAAACATAATCAAACAGAAGAAGATGCACTTAAAGCAGTAGAGTATCTTCAAAAAAACTACCCTGACTCGAGTTTTTTTATCTTTAACCATCCATCTGCCTACAAAGCTTTTACCCCTAGGATTATTCGCAATCTACATGATCAAGCAGAGGATGTAGTCAATGGCTTTGAAGGTATGCCAGGGCATCAATATCGCCCTGTGCGTGGTTCTTATATGTATGAGAAAGGAAATGATTGGCAGCTACACCGAACATATGGCGGTGCCGATTATATGCTTGCTAAAGTAGGTGGCTTATGGGATAGTCTCTTAGGTGAAGGTAGGCGTTTTTTTGTCTTTGGTAACTCAGATTTTCACCAAGCAGGAAGTGAGTATGATCCTTATCCAGGCGAGTATACCAAGACCTATCTATATTTTAGAGAGTTTACCCGAAAAGAGCTTGTACAAAGTATCAAAAAAGGCAGGTCTTTTGTGGTTACAGGTGATCTAATAGAGGATCTGCACTTTAGTTTAAGGACAGATAATTCCTTAGCAAGCCTTGGAGAGAGTTTAGAGACAGAAAAGCCCCTAGTAAAATTGAAAGTAAAACTAAAGGCAAATAGAGAAAGAAAACCACACCATATTGATCTTATAGGTGGTAGAGTTGGTAAGAGATACCATAAAGAAGATAGCCTCTATGATAGTGATACAAATCCTACAACAGAGATCCTTTTAAGGATTAAACTCTCAGAGATGAGAGAACTTTCTGATGGCTATTACGAATACGAAAAAGAGATCAAGCTTCCCTTTGAAAGCGGGTATTTTCGGCTCAGAGGTACCAATAATCCTCCCAATACTCCCTATGAAACAGATAAAGAGGGCAATCCTCTTATTGATGATCTGCCTTATAGGCCAAACAATAAAGAGGTAGCCCTAAGGGATCTTTGGTTTTATTCTAATCCTATATTTTATAAGTTAAAATAAGCCACTAGACTGTTTTATTAGAGTCTGCATTGGTTTAACTAAGTTTTAACGGACTAATTATTAAGTTTTTGAGGTGCAAACAATGAATAAATCTTTAATTATTGGTATAACTGGTGGTAGTGGAGCAGGTAAGAGTACACTTTGCCAAAGACTAGTAAAAAAAATGGGTTTGGAAAATGTAACTTATATTGCACTTGACAAGTATATGTACAAAGATGCACCTACAAACAACACTCCTGAAGCTATTAATTTTCTTAAGCTACATCAAGATATAGATAAATTGATGGCTAAGGAAAAAGTTGTTTTAGAAGAAGAGATTATTTTAAATCCAGCACCAATTATTCTCCTAGAAGGCCATCTTCTTATGTGTGATAGTGATCTTAAAAAACGCCTTGACTTAAGTATCTATGTGGATTTAGATAAAGAAGAGAGGCTACTTAGGCGTATAGAGAGAAATGTCGGTTATGGGATGGATCTTCAAGGTATTATCGCTTGGTATAGAAAAGATGTTAAAGATAATTATGTGAAATACGTAGAACCGGCCAAAAAGGAATGTGATTTGATAATCTGGGGTGAAATCGACCAAAAAAAAGTAGATCTCTTACTCTAGTTCTACCGTCTTTTTTCT
>DUTE01000086.1 GCA_012842235.1 Bacillota bacterium | reverse complement strand
AGAGTTTAAAAAAACACGACCCTTTGAAGGGATAAGAATTTCCCTCTCTATTCACCTTGAAGCAAAAACAGCTTATCTTTCAAAAGTGCTTGCAGCAGGTGGCGCAGGAAAGACTGAAGTAGCGGCTACTCTTATGGCGCAAACACTAGCATCAGGTGGTAGGGTGCTTTATGCAGTGCCAAGAAGAGATGTAGCTATTGAAGTAGGTGAGAGGTTAAGACAATATTTCCCTTCATTCGCTACTGTAATTCTTTATGGAGGATCAAAAGAAAAATATTCTTCTGAGAGGATTGTTGCTGCAACAACTCATCAAGTTCTTAAATTTTACCAAGCTTTTGATCTAACGATTCTCGATGAAGGCGATGCATTTCCTTTTAAGGACAATTCCCTTTTGATTAATGCAGTTAATAAAGCGACTAGAGGTTCTTTAGTTTACATGACAGCAACACCTACTAAGAGTATAAAGGCTCAATTTAAAAAAGAGGATATTGTTTTCTTGCCAGCAAGACATCACAAGAAACCTTTGCCAATTCCTCAAATATGTAAAGCAAGTTTAGAGAGTGTATTGAAAAAAGTTAGCCCACCATTACTTCTATTTGTGCCTTTTAAAAGAGATGTAGATAAGATGGTGGTTTTTTTGCAAAAAGAACTACCTCAATGGAAAATTAAGGGTATTTCTTCAGAAACTAAAGAACGGAGTCAATTGGTACGATATATAAAGTGTGGGACTATCGATGCCCTTGTAAGTACCTCAGTTTTAGAGAGAGGTATTACAGTAGATGATGTCTCAGTCTTAGTTTATAATGCAGATTACGAGAAAATATATACAAAGGAAGTTCTCGTTCAGATAGCAGGTAGAGCTGGAAGAACAACAGAGCATCCCGATGGGCTAGTCATATTTATTGCAAAAAAAGTTACTAAAGCGATGAAAGATGCTCAAAAAGAAATCATCTCCCTAAACGAAATGGCCAAAAATAGAGGGGAGATCGATATTTTATGTTAGCAAAGACACTTCTTCGAAAAAGTTGTGAATTGTGTCATAGACCGGCTAACTTTTTTATTCTGCCTATTTGTAGGCAATGTTTACAAAAATTGCCTAAACCTAAAACAATAGACAATGTTTTTGTGGCATTTAGTGAGGATGTTGATCTTTCTCTCGAACTGATGTTAGGAATCGCCGCAAGTAGGTTCTTTTCCTCAGGAAAAAAAGTAGAAGCAATATTAGGTAATAACGATGATTATCTTTCTTACGCAATCTCTTGGTTTCTAAAACTACCTTTGGTTGATTTTTGCAATAAAGATGTACTAATAGTTAATGATTATTACCAAAAACAAAAGACGATTGACAATATACAGTATTTATATTTAAAGACTCATTAATAAACCTATAGTCCTATTTATTAGGACTAAAGAAGGTTGGAATTTGGGATCAGTCGAAAATTATTTGATAGGGGGTGATACGGCCATGGCGGAAGTATTAGTAGTTCAAAAACAAGAAGAAAGAAGACAAGCTTTGAGTATAGAGTGGGTTAAACCAGAGGAATTATCTGAAGGTGAAGACCGAAATGGTCGTATTTTTATATCTGATGGTCGGATTTATGTGATACCACCGGTTGGTACAGGCGTACCGGCTACATTAGCTCCCGGGAAAAGTATAAGTAGACTATATATCAATGGTGAGATTGTCAGAGGACCTGTTCAGATAGAAAAAGGAAACACTATTGAAGTTGTTCTTCCCTATTCTGAACCGTCAGCTTCCTTGGCCTATACTATTTCGTCTAATGGGTTGCAGGCCTCACTTGCAGCTCGTTTTGCAAATGGAGTAGTATATACGATTCAAGACGCCCCACCACTAGAGTATCAGACAATTAATGGGGTAGTTGCTGATGTTATTAGTCCTGAACGTTTTACTAAAGAACAGATCCTAAAGTTTCTCAAGGATAACAATGTTGTTCATGGGATATTAGATGATGCAATAGATTATTTTTGTGAGAAACAAAGTTCAGAATATCTTGTTGTAGCCAAAGGCACTCCGCCAACTCCACCAAAAGATGGTCGGATTGATTTCAAGGTAGGTTTGGAAACAGAAAAGATTCAAACAGATGAATCGGAAATTCGTGTCGATTATAGGAACCGTTTTTTCATTCCCTCAGTTAAAGAAGGGGATTTACTAGCAGAAAAGCTCCCTGGACAAAAAGGTGTTCCTGGCAAGAAAGTTACTGGCGAAGAGATATCAGTAAGAGAACCAAAAGAAGTAGAATTAAAAGCAGGTAAAGGCACACAACTTTCTGTAGATGGCCGTTTTGTTTATGCTGCTCAAGCAGGAAGACCATTGTATAAAGGCGGAGAAATTGTTGTAGAACCTGTTTTTGTCGTCGACGGCAACGTTGACTTGAAACAAGGGAATGTAACATTTTCTGGGGATATCCTTATAAAAGGAGATGTACTACCAAATTTTGAGGTAAATGCAGGTAGGCAGCTTGATATTAGAGGTTTAGTTACAAGAGCAAAAGTTCGTTCTCGTGCAAATATGTCAATTGGTGGCAATATTATTTCTTCGAAAATTGTAGCTGCCTCTAGCCAGACGCCATATCCAGAGATAATAAAGCTTTATGCAAAGATTATTAGCACGCTAAGAAAAATTGTCTCAAGTGTATATCAGATCAAAAATATTGGTGGCTTCTCTAGAAATATTTCTAGTTTCGATGGTCAATATGTTACGCAACTAATCGATATGAAATTTTGTGAATTACCGTTGGTAATAAAAAGATTAATTGAAGTACCAATTGATCCAGAAGATGACTTAGCACCAGCACTAGAAGAACTAAATAATACACTAGTTCAAAAGTTAACTGGTTATGGGCCTCGCCAAATACGCGATATAGAAGAACTTAACCAACTAAGTGAACAGCTTTTAATTATGGGTCGCGAGTTAGAAGAACGAAGCAGATATGCTTCAGCAAATATCTCTTTTCCTTATGCTCAAAATAGTCAGATAGAGGCGACAGGAATGATCTATATTTCTAGAGGTTGTTATTATAGCAATATTGTCGCCGGAGAAGGAATAGAGATGGAACCTAACGGGTTTTTCCGTGGTGGCTCGATGACGCTTTTCCAAGGCGATATTATTGCCGGTTCATTAGGATCTCCTGCTGGAGCTAAAACAGAGCTTACAATTGTGAAAAACGGTACTATCAAAGCAAAAGCAGTTCACACAAATGTTCAGGTATCTATCAATATGAGACGCTACACTTTTACTAGACCTTACACAGATGTTGAGATGCATATAAACTCTGATGGTGCACTAGAATTTGAAGGTTTGAGGGCGAAAAACTCAAGTATGCCTGAATAAAGGGGGAGACCGCTGTGGATGTAAGAAATTGCCCTCGTTGTGGGAATATCTTTCTTTTTCATGGTTTTCGTCTCTGCGAAAGTTGTCGCGGGATTGAAGACAAAGAATATGAGATAGTTAAAGCCTTTTTGCAAGCTAACCCTGGTACGACAGTGGAAATTGTCGCAGATAAAACAGGGGTATCCCGTCAACAGATCCTTTATTTTATAAGATCGGGTCGTCTATCTGAAGAAATTAAATACTTTTCTGAACTCCCTCTATACTGCGAAAGATGCGAAAAGCCTATTACTCAAGGGAAACTTTGCAAAGAGTGTCAAAATGAATTAACACAAAGTTTTCTCAAGACACAGGCAAAGTTAAGAGAAGATCGGAAACAAGAAGAGAAAATCGATAGAAAAGGAGCCCGAGTTCATTTTTTGGATAAATCTAGGGATGTAGACAAGAAATAAGGAGATAGCCGGGAAAAAGCTTATATAAACTGGTTAGATAGCTCTTTAAGGTGTTTTATTCCCCAAGGAAAAAGTCGATTTAATAAACAAATGGACCGTAGAGGACCAGGAGTGAAAAGACAATGATTATTAATAATAGTTCCATAAAAGGTACTGCTAATCTCTACGCCCAGCAGAATAAAGCCTTAGAGATCGCGAAGAAACCTAAGGAGAAAAAAGTTTCCTCAAAGCCAACAAAAGCAGCAGAGGTTACTCTTTCTGTTGAGGCAAAGGAGCTTGCAAAGGCCACTCAAACAGAAAATAACCAAAGACTTGAGCATTTAGCGAAACTTAAATCCGAGATTAAAGCAGGCACATACAGGCCAGATGCAGAAGAGATTGCCGAGAGCATGCTAAAGCGCTTTTGGGGCGGCAACCGAGAGGATTAGGAGAGAAAAGGCGGCTGCCTTTTCTCTCTTTTGTCTTTATTCAATGGGAGGTTTGACAAATGCCTGCATTTAGAACAGATACAGAAATAGAAACATTCTCAAATCTAGTTAACGAGATAATTAAGTCAATTGTTGCAGAGGTTGAATTGCACAAAAAGCTGTTAGAAAATGCCAAGACTAAACAACAGGTAATTCTTGATAGGGACATAGATAAACTGCAAGAACTTACACGGTGGGACGAGGCTATATTAGAAGAAGTAGCTAAGTGGGAAGACCATATGGAACAGACTGCCAAAGCTTTGGCAGTGTTATGGCGAGAAGATCCTCATAACTTATCAATGTCTCGTATTCTTGAGCTTTTATCTGATGAACCTGAAGCCATAAAGTCTTTAGTTCCTCAGTTAGAAGAGGCAAAAAAAGAGTTTCAAGTTATTTTAGAAGAATTAAAACTGCAAAATGACAAAAATACTATACTGCTACGAAGATCACTCGCAGTAGTAAACTACAGCCTTGATGTGGTTTTAGGTCAGAGTCAAGAGTCATCCATTTATAACGACAAGGGACGTCGGTATGATAGTAAAAATAGTGCTGGTAAAAAAAGGATTTTTGATACCCAGGTCTGATCACTTAGACCTAATTGTTGTAGTAACAAGGTAGAAGGAGTGAGAGTATGAGATCCACGTTTTTTGGGTTGGAAACTATGCGTACCTCGTTACAGGCACAACGCCTTGGCTTAGAGGTAACAGCACACAATATAAGTAATGCCAATACCCCTGGTTATTCACGCCAAGTTATGAATTTGCGAGCATCTACTCCGTTTCCTTATCCTTCAGCTAACTCTTTTGGAACTGGTCAGCTGGGAACAGGAGTCGAGGTAATTGAAGTAAAGCGATTACGCAATCAATTTGTTGAATCTCAAATTCGCAAAGAGAGCCAAACATTAGGTTACTGGCAAAATAAAGCGCGTAACGTCTGGCAGATAGAGATGATAATTAACGAACCTACGGAGACAGGTCTGTCTGCAAGTTTTCAACGTTATTGGGAAGCTTGGCAAAGACTAGCAGGAGAAGCTGAGGACCAAGGACACAGAGCTCCTGTAGCTCAAAGAGCAGCGGAATTGGCGTCGACTTTTAGACAGACAAGAAATCAACTTCTTTCTCTTCGCAATGATATAGATGAAACAATTGCTGTACAAGCACAACAGATTAATGGTCTAGCCAACGAGTTAGCAGCCGTTAACAAACAAATCGCTCGTGTAGATCTTTTAGGACAATCACCAAATGATCTTTTAGATAGACGCGATCAGATCTTAAGAGAGATGTCAGAGATTGCCAATATCAATGTTTTAGAAGGTAGGCAACAGACAGTAACTGTGCAGATTAATGGTACTTCCTTAGTGGATTTTGATACAGTTAATGAAATTGAAATTATTAAACCTAAAGCAGAAGGCGAGATGACCAAGTTAATTTGGTCAAAAGGTAAGGGACCTATAACTTTTAATAACGGCAGTATGAAGGCTCTTTACGAGATGAGAGACGTTGTTATAGTGGATTCAATTGATAGCTTAGATAGTATGGCTAAAGCCCTTATAGATGAGACAAATGCCCTTCACGAAATTGGCTATGGCCTAAACAATACAACTGGTAGAAAGTTTTTTGATGGCACAGATGCAGGTACTATCAAGGTAATGGATTATATACTTCAAGACCCAAGCAATATTGCGGCATCTACTAAACTTGATGCTCCTGGTAACGGAGAAAATGCCTTAGCTATTGCTGATATTTTGAATAAACCGATTTTAAGTGGTAACTCTGCCACCTTAAACTCTTATTTTGATGGATTAGTAGCCAAACTAGGAGTTATAGGCCAAGAATCTGAAAGGACTATCGCTAATCAGGAAGCTTTAGTTCACCATCTTAATATAGAACAAACTCAACATGCTGCTGTTTCTATGGATGAAGAGATGGCCAATATGATTAAGTATCAACATGCTTACAGTGCAGCAGCAAGAATGATTTCCACAATAGATGAAGCACTAGAGACGATTATTACCCGTATGGGCATAGTAGGGAGGTAGTAAAAGAATATGCGTGTAACACAATCCTCCATGGTCGATAATTTGTTGAAAAATATTAATAATAACTACCGGCGTTTAGAAAAGTTACAACAACAAATTGCCACAGGTTCAACAGTTTTACTTCCTTCAGATGATCCAGCTGCAGTAACGACAATAATGCGTACTAAAAGAGCAATTAACGAATCAGCACAATTTGTTTCGAACGCAGATAAAGGTATTACTTGGCTCGATTCGGCAGATAATGCTCTAATGGAGGCGACAAAAGTTCTGCAAAGATCAAGGACCCTTCTTGTCTATGGAGCCAATGGCACTAACACACAGGATGAATTTAATATTATCTCTACAGAGCTTGATGAGCTTCTTAAGCATCTAGTAAATATCTCTAATACATCGATTAATGGTAGACACATATTTGCTGGTCAAAAGACTTTAGCAAAGCCTTTCCAATATGATGAGGCCACAAAAACAGTAGAGTATATTGGTGATAGTGACTATATTCAAGTAGAGATATCTCCAGGTGTAAGGGAGACTATTGGTGAACCAGGGATAAATATCTTTGGTCAAGCAATGAATCCAGGTGACGAAGGTATCTTTGCTACCTTAATTAAAGCAAGCCAAGATCTTAGAGATGGCAACCCAATGGATGATAACCTTGCCAAGCTCGATAAAGCAATAGAAGATCTTTTACAAAGACAAGCTTCAATTGGTACTAAGTCTCAAAGCATGCGTCTTTCTAGAGATCGCTTAGAAGAGCAAAATATCAACTTTCAAAAGCTTCTTTCAGAGACAAAAGATCTAGATATAGCTAAAGCGACTATTGATCTTATGACTGAGGCATCTATACACATTATGTCGCTAAAGGTAGGAGCAAAAATAATCCAACCATCATTAGTAGATTTTCTAAATTAGATAACTAAAGAAAGATTTTCTGTCGGTATTAGTCAAATATTTTAGTACTAATTGAAAGCTGGGGTGAAAATATGGCGATAAGGCTTGATAATCAAGGGTTAACCCTTCAAGAACGAGCTATAGAAAGAAGAAGACAAAATCTAGCTACACAGATTCAATTAGAGCAACAGGAAAGAGTTCAACAAGAAAGATCTCTTTCAAAATCTAAAGAAGAGGAGAAAATTGAAACAGAAACTCTTAATGAATCTTTGGAAATCGCCGATAAATTAGCAAAGGCTTTTAATAAGGCTATTAAATTTCAAATACATCAAGAGACAGACAAGATCTATGTAGAGATTGTCGACAGAGAAACTGGAGAAACTATAAAGCAAATTCCGCCAGAAGAGATGCTGAAAATAGCCGCTAGTGTCCAAGAGTTTTTAGGGCTTATTGTTGATCAGCACGCATAAGAGGTAAGAGGGGGATAATCAAAATGCAAGTTATGGGAATAGGTTCAAATCTTGATATTCAAGGTTTGATCGATAAGCTAATGGCAGTAGAGAGACAACCGCTTATTAGACTTGAAAGCCAGAAAAAAGATTATTCATCAATGCAATCGATTTGGCGAGACTTAAATACTAGATTAAGTGCTCTTAGTACATCTTTAGATAACCTTAATTTAAACTCTGATTTTACCAAGGTCAAATCAGAGAGTTCAGATGATAAGGTTATAACTGCCACAGCTGAGGCTAATGCTGCTTTTGGTAGCTATGAAATCGAGATAAAACAGTTAGCTAAAACACACAAAGTAAGTTCAGATAAATACGATAACAAGATTGAAGAAAATGTTACGATTACTATCAATGGCAAAGAAGTTTTGGTTGAGGCTTCTCCTGAGTCACCCAAAACCCTTGTAGATGTAGCTAGAGTAATAAACAATACAGAGGATATTGGGGTTGTAGCCTCTGTAATTGATAATCATTTAGTAATAGAGACTAAAGATACAAATCAGGAAATTGACTTTTCAGGTGATAACCAATTTCTTAAAGATATAGGTCTGCTCGATAATGCTAGTAATGTGGTACACGAACTGCAAAGGCCACAAGAAGCTAAAGTTGTTATTAATGGCATTGAAGTTGTTCGTGATAGTAATACAATAGAAGATGCAATTATTGGCGTAAAGCTTAATCTAAAAAAAGAGTCCGAAGATATTGTCAATATTACAGTCGCTCGAGATGTAGATGCTATTTTCAATAAGATTAAAGGTTTTGTTGACGAATACCAGAAGGTACAAAACTATTTAGATAGTCAGACCTTCTTTACCAAAGGTGCAGATGGTAAAAATAATACTACAGGTAAACTCTTTGGTGATAGTACAATAAACATTTTGAAAACACGTCTTAGATCAATTCTTACAGACACTGTAGAGGGTATTGAAGATGGCAATTTAATAATGTTGTCTCAAATTGGTATTGAGCTAGATAAAACAGGTAAGATCAAATTAGATGAAGATAAGCTAAAGGCTGCAATTAGTGAAAAACCAAACCAAGTAGCAGAACTCTTTATCAAAGAAGAGACAGGTATCACGGCAAAAATGCAAGGTTATATTAAATCGTATACTCAGTATTCAGGGATTATAGATAACAAGGTAAAATATTATGACGCACGTATCAAAGATGTAGAACAAAGTGTAGAGCGTTGGGAACAGCGTTTAGAGATGAAAAGAAGTAGTCTTGTGCGACAGTT
>DUTE01000085.1 GCA_012842235.1 Bacillota bacterium | reverse complement strand
CTTTTTTTATAGCGACAATCTGATAATAACGATCACGTTCTTTTACCATTTCTTCTTTGTAAATTGGTTTATCTAGTAAAAAACGCCTAAAGAAGAAATGGTAAAAGAACGTGATCGTTATTATCAGATTGTCGCTATAAAAAAAGGTTACCCCGAAGGTAAGGAATTATGGTCAATAAAAGATAAGAGATATCAAAACGCTGTTTTTAGATTAGGGACTTTGTCTGCTACTGATTTAGGACATGAATACATGAGAAAACGTTTAAGAGACATCGATAAAGCACTTATCCAGCTAAGAAAAGATGATCCCCGTGGTGATGAGCTACGTATTGAAGCAGCCTATTATCGGAAAAAGTTAGGAGGTTAAGCTAATGAAGTTAAAAGATGTATTAAAGCCATTAAAAGAAATGGCTCCAGAGAATACTGCTGAGCCTTGGGATAATGTTGGTTTACAGATAGGTGATAGTAATCTAGAGATTAATAGAGTTCTTTTAACAGTAGATATTACTGAAGAAGTTATTGAAGAATCAATAAAGAATCGATGCAATCTTATTGTAAGTCATCATCCTTTAATATTCAAACCACTAAAAGACCTAAGTAAGAACTCACCTACAGTCAGACTAGCCATAAAGGCTATTCAAAACAATATTGCCATCTATACTATGCATACAAACCTTGACAAAGCTGAAAATGGTGTAAATAGAGCGTTAGGAGAAAAGTTGGGCTTAGAAAAAGGCAAGGGTTTAGTCTCATCAGGGTATAAAGAATACATTAAAGTAGTTGTTTATGTTCCCAAAGCGGATGCTGATAAAGTAAGAGAAGCATTATGGTTAGGGGAAGCAGGAGTTATCGGTGATTATGATCACTGTTCTTTTGAAATGGAAGGATTGGGAAGATTTAGACCTCTTGAAGGAACTAATCCTTATATTGGTATGGCAAACCAAGATACAGAGGTAGAAGAGTTAAGAATAGAAACAATTGTGCCAATAGAAAAATATCGTGCACTTATAGATAGGGTGAAGCAGGCACACCCATATGAAGAGCCGGTTATCGATGCATATCTTCTCCAATATCCTAAATTTAGCAGCTACATGGGTGAGATAGTAAACTGCAAGGAGCCTCTTACTGTAGAGGATATCTCAAAGCGTTGGGGCAAGAAATTACTTTTTTATGGAGAAAATAAGAACTTTAAGCGTATTGCTATTTTAGGTGGAAGTGGATCGATAGGATTAGAATATGCTGTAAAAAACAATGCAGATCTCTTTATCACCGGTGAATTAGGTTATCATGATTTGCTCGAAGCTTTAGAGCAAGGATTATCAGTGATGCTTTTAGGTCATGGTGCATCGGAAGCTTTAGTCCTTGAAAAGTTACAAGAAATCATACCAGTTGAGGCGCAAATAGCATCTAAGCCATATTTACCATTTTTTAACACAAAACTTGATTAAGCATTCTTTATCTGGGTATGAGAAAACAAGGAGGTGAGAGGTGCCGAAATGGAATTTAGAGATCTTGTAAAAAAAAGACGCTCAATCCGCACCCTTCAAGCTGCTGATGTAGATAAAGAGGATATTAAAGATATTATTAAGCTAGCTCAATATGTCCCCTCTCCTATGAATATACAAGTTGCCAGAGCTATTTTAGCTACAGACAAAGCACACATAAAAGTTTGGGAGACTGTTTTGGCTAAGGTAATACCTCTTACAAAAAAAGAAAACCTAATGAGGACAAAACAAAAAATTGCTGGATTTAAAGCAGGTTCTGGGACACTCTTAATCTATCTTGATAAAGGTGCTGTGACTACCCTCCAACAGAAATACCCACTCTATGCTGAGAATATGCCACAATATGCACTAGAGGAGATAGGCATGTTTCAATATGTAATTTGGTTAGGACTAGTTGAAAGAGGATATTCGGCATCGTTGCAACACTATAACCCACTTATAGATGACGAACTGGCTAAAGCTTTTCATGTTCCTAGGGATTGGCAACTTATTAGTCAAATACCGTTTGGTTTGGCTAACGAGGCTATTAACTCACGAAACCTTATGGATATAGATCTAATATTTAAAGCTTTTTCTGAATAAAATAATTAAGGGAGAAAGCACCAGGCAAAAAGCTTTCTCCCTTAACAAAGGAACTTCATAGTTTAGAAGCGTTTTTCAGCATCCTATGGAAGTAATATTCAATAACTGTAAGGCCTGTAACTAGAATTAATAGTTGAAACCAACCTACATCGAGGTACCCTAAGTTTCGATACAATAAACCTATCAAAAGCGCCCATATCCAGTCTATAGCAGTTGCCGCTCTTATACCGAGACCAGGTAAAACCAAAAGGTCGATGAGAAGAAATGAAGTTGGTGCCAAAGCAAGAATAAAAAGCAAAGCACCACCAAAACCTATACTACCACTACCAATATTAGCGATAATGAGTGTTATAATAAGTAGAGCTAGAGCTTTAAAAATCAAGGAATAAGGGTACCTAGTATAGAATTGGCGCATAAAATCGACTCCTTTCTAAGATTATTTTGATGTATTAGTAAAGTCCTAGCGCATTTCTTTTTTACACTATTTATTTGTAAATTAGGAGGATAAAAATGGGAGATTTACCGTTGAGAACAGAAACTGATCCAAAATATCACTGGCGTTTAGAGGATATCTTTTCCTCGGAAGTTGAATGGGAAGAAACATATAAAACAATTGAAACAAGGCTCCCAGAGCTTGCAAAGCTAAATGGGGATTTAGGGCAATCTGCTGATTCGCTTTACAATGGTTTAGAAAAAGTTAACAAAACCTATGAAGATATCACAAGGCTTTACTGGTATGCCAGGATGCGTGCCGATGAAGATGCAACAAATTCAGAAGCTCAGGCTAGAAGTAGTCGGGCTCAAGCTTTACTTGTGAGATTACTTGCAGCAACAGCATTTGTAGAGCCAGAGATCCTTAGCTTGTCTGAGGAAAAGATCAAAGAATACAAGAAACAGAAACCAGAACTAGAGATCTACCACCATTATTTTACCAATCTTTGGCGTCAAAAGAACCATATTTTGCCTAAAAGTGAAGAAGAAATTTTAGCTCAAACAGGCCAGATTATTGATGCCCCACATTCAATTTATGGAATGTTGAATAATGCAGATTTGGTTTTCCCAGAAATAGTAGATGAGAATGGTAAGAAGGTTCGCATTACCCACGGGAGATTTGTGCCTTTAATGCAAAGCAGAGATCGTCGTGTAAGAAAAGATGCTTTTGAGGGTCTTTATGGCACATATGACTCAGTAAAGCATACAACAACGGCTTTGCTATCAGCTCAAGTTAATGCAAATATTTTCCAAGCTAGGGTCCGCAAATACAATTCTGCACAAGAATCAGCCTTGGCCAAAAACAATATCCCTATTTCAGTATACGACAGCTTAATTGAAGCTGTTAACTCAAAACTACCAGCTATGTACCGTTATGTTAATTTGAGAAAGAAAATGTTAGGCCTGTCGGAAATTCATATGTATGATGTTTATGTCCCTATTGTTGATGAAGTTGAGATGATTTATTCCTTCGAAGAATCCAAAGAAATAGTGAAAAAAGCACTTCAACCATTAGGAGAAGACTATGTCAAGAATCTTAGTCATGGTTTAGATAATGGTTGGTGTGATGTCTATGAGAATAAAGGTAAACGTTCAGGGGCCTATTCTTGTGGAGTTTATGGTGTTCATCCTTTTGTTTTGCTCAATCATCAAGATACACTTGATTCACTTTTTACCATAGCGCATGAGATGGGTCATGCTATGCATAGCTACTACACAGATACTAATCAACCATATATCTATAGTGATTATAGCATCTTTGTAGCAGAAGTAGCATCAACTGTTAATGAGGCACTTTTAATGAATTATCTTTTAGATAAAGTCCAAGACAAAAAGCAACGTATGTATTTACTAAACCACTATCTCGAAGAATTTAAGGGAACTGTTTTTAGACAAACAATGTTTGCTGAATTTGAAAAGCTAATTCATGAGAAGGTTGAAGGTGGGGAGGCTTTAACTGTAGATTATCTTAATGCAGAATATAAAGCTCTTAATGAGAAATATTTCGGTCCCGAGATGATTGTTGATGAGCAGATCAGTCTTGAATGGTCAAGAATACCACATTTTTATCTCAATTTTTATGTTTATCAATATGCTACTGGTTATTCTTCAGCAATAGCGCTTGCTATGGGAATATTACAAAAGGGTGAAAAAGCTGTAGAACGCTACTTGGATTTTCTAAAAGCGGGATCAAGCAAATATCCTATTGATATTTTGGCACATGCTGGTGTAGATATGCGTACACCTGATCCAATTGTTACCGCTTTAGATGTTTTTGAAAAAATAGTTTTAGAGCTAGAAGAACTAGCACTAAATAAATAATGCTTGTTTTATAACAAGGAATTTGTAGTGCAAATGTCCAACTTATTAAAAACAATGTTGCGGAATTTTTCTGAATCAAGGAGGAAATCAAAATGAAGAAAACAATCTTTGTTTCTATTATCTTTGTTATTGTTGCTGTATTTGCTCTAGCCGATACTACTTTCCAACTTTTTGAGGTTCCCACAGCTTATTCTGTCGGTGTTAACCATGGTGATCTAAGGGTTTGGACCAATTTTAATAATATTAAATTTAAGGGTGTTTTATCTCCTGTACAAAATCTTGATCTAGGTTTGTTTATTCTTGGTACAAAAGAGGCACTTTATCCAGATGCTAGTGTAAAGTGGAATTTTATGCAAGAGACTAAAGATACACCTGCAGCAGCAATTGGAGTTGGTACTGATGCGATCTATGCCGTGATGTCAAAGAATTTTAATCCTCAAGGTTTGAAAGGACATCTTGGCCTTGGCGCTGGTGATTTAGCTATAGTTTTTGCAGGTATAGATTATGACATTCCTGTTGGGCAAGGTGTTCCTAAGGTAAAATTGATTGCAGAAATTAACAATTCTTTTAGTTTTGGTGCAGTCGCTGCTATGACACCAGCAGTTGATATGTCTATTTTTGTTAAAGACTTTAATAAGTTAAATCTAGGCGCATCTTTCAAGTTTAGATACTAATAACCTAACTTGGAAAGTTTCTTACAAAAGCTTGATTTAATTACGTTTTTAACTAGTTTTCGTAAGTTGACAGAGACTCTGATAAATGTTAGAGTTAATGAGGAATCAAACAACCAACCTGGATGATCGCGCCATAATATGGTGAGGAAAGTCCGGGCTCCATAGGGCAGGATGCTGGGTAACTCCCAGTGAGGGTGACCTCAAGGATAGTGCCACAGAAAACAGGCCGCCTACTTTTTAGTAGGTAAGGGTGAAAAGGTGCGGTAAGAGCGCACCAGCATCCGGGTGACCGGATGGCTTGGTAAACCCCATCTGGAGCAAGACCGAATAGGAGGGAAAAAGGTGGCCCGCCTCTCCCTCGGGTTAGGTCGCTAGAATCTGTAGGTAACTGCAGATCAAGATAGATGATCATCGCCCGCAAGGGTACAGAACCCGGCTTATAGGGTTGGTTGTCAACGTAGCGGCGCTACCTCAGGTAGCGCCGTTTAGTTCTCTTTTAGTAAAAATGGAGCAATGTTTGGGGTGGAAAACATGGACTGGGAAGGTAAGCTTAAAAAGGCACTACATGATAAGGGTTTGCGTTTAACACCACAAAGGCAATTAGTTTTAGAGGCTATGGTGAATTTAGGAAAAGGTCACCTTACTGCAGACGAAGTATATGAAATAACGAAGGCAGAATCTAACGATATTAGTTTAGCTACTATCTACAGAACACTTGATTTATTTGTCGATATGAATTTATTGCGACGTTT
>DUTE01000084.1 GCA_012842235.1 Bacillota bacterium | reverse complement strand
TACCAGAAGCTCCTTTAGAGACAATTATGCTGTTTTCGCCACTATCTGCTACTGCAATTAAAGCTATACCACTTGAAAGATGAATTTAACTCAAAACGGGGTTAATACTAATTTTGTCATTGCTGATAACCATCTTTCAAGTGGTATAGCTTTAATTGCAGTAGCAGATAGTGGCGAAAACAGCATAATTGTCTCTAAAGGAGCTTCTGGTACTCTATCGTTTGAAGATGTTCTTAAGGCAGAGGATCTATTTTGCCCGGGTGATTATGTCTTATTCCAATTGGAAGTTCCGCTGATAACAGTTGAGAAATCGATTGCTTTAGCTAAGGATAAAGGTTGCACTGTAATTTTAGATCCAGCACCGGCAGCCAAGTTAAGCCTAGATACCTTAAAAATGGTTGATATAATAAAACCCAATAATTCGGAGATATCACTTCTAACAGGGCTTCCTAGTCAAAGTGACAAAGAAGTTTTAGAAGCAGCAAAAAAACTTAGGTCATTTGGTGTTAAGACTGTTATTGTGACACGGGGAGATAAAGGTGCTTTATGCTTAGACGATAGTGGTTTTAAATATTATCAAGGATATCCTGTTACTGCTGTAGATACAACCGCTGCTGGGGATTGCTTTAATGGCAGTTTAGCGGCAACTTTGGCAAAAGGCTACTCTCTAGAAGAAGCTATTGTTTATGCATCAAAGGCGGCAGCTTTAGCAGTAACAAAAGCAGGGGCTCAACCATCTTTACCTACTTGGCAAGAAGTAGAAACTGCTTTTAAATAAAGTTTTTAACCCATTTTTTAGAAAGATTATATTATGATTCTTTAAGAATAGGGATTTGGTTGTATTAAATAGTGCTCAATCTATTTAGTATATGGGAAAGTGAAGCTATCAGGGGCTGCACCGATCTTGTGTTATTTAGTTTTTACGGTGCACTTTATAGGCTGTGAAATGGTTTTCATCAGGAGTCTGTTGTCTGTTCTACTTAAAAAGTTTCATTTAGTCTGTAATCTTTCAAAATCCTCAAAGAATATAGTTTTGAAACCTTGATTAGCTTCATTATCTACAAGGAGTCGTTATTTAGCGACTTCTTTTTTTAATAGGTTTTATTATTATGATCTAAATGTAAAGCAAAAAATAAGGGCTGAAAGTATCAAGTACGCTACTAAGAAAGTAAATGGTTTATAGTAAAGTAAAAGACGGAAAATACATTAAATAAGGGATATGTACAATAAAAAGGATAAAGGCAAATAAACACGAACCCATTAAATGTATGGTAAAAATAGGAAAAGGAGGCTTTAGCTTTGAGAAGAGTCAAAAACTTAGGGGTTGTGTTGGCTTTAGTATTTGTTTTAAGTGTATTTGGGGGAGCAGTTGACAATTTACCAAGGCTAGAAATAGAGTATCCACCATTTCCTGCACTACAGTTTCGACCAAATTATATTCCAAGGACTAATCGTGATGTTATAACAGTAAAAGGTAGTACAGATGTGGATAGTCGAGTTTGGGTTCAGGGTAAAGAAGTCGAGGTATTTGAAGATGGATCTTTTGCTGTTGAAGTAGCTTTAGAAGAAGGCATGAATACAATTAGAGTTAAAGCACAGAAAACAGGTTATCTAGAAACGCTTACTATTGAAAGATACATTATTAAAGATACTAAAGGACCAGAGTTAGAGATCTATGAACCAGAGACTGAGGTATTTGTTTCAGCACATGAAATCAAAATATCTGGTAAGACTCATCCAAGAAATAGGTTGCTAGTTGATGGTATGCCTGTGGAAATGGAAGAAGATGGCTCTTTTTCCTTACTATATCCACTTGAGGAAGGCGAAAACTTTATTTCTGTTGTTGCCTTAGATGAGATACTACCAAATATGACAATGAAAGTACTAAAAGTTGTTGCTGATACGGTAAAACCAACGATTGAGATCATTTCACCACATGAGAAATATATTGCTAAAGAAGATTATATTGTGATTTATGGGCGCACAAAACCGTTTGCCACAGTTTCCATTGAAGATACAGACTTTGAAGTTATAGCAGATCAGGTTGGTCAGTTTGAAATAGAGGTTCCTCTTAAAGAAGGCCGTAACTATTTTGATTTTCTTGCCATAGACAGAGCAGGCAATACAGCGACTGAATATGTTAGAATAGTCAAAGACACGACACCACCAATGATATTAGATTTTCAACCATCTGGATTTGTTGCTTTTATGCCTGGAGATCTTATCGATATTTCTTTTAGAAGTAATGAATTTAGGTGTACAGGAAGCTTTATGATAGGCGACAAGGGACCTTTCCCAATTACCGAACAGACTACAGGTCGCTATCGTGGAGTATACCGAATTCAAGCAGATGACATAACTGATCTTGCACCAATCACAATAACATTGACAGACGAAGCAAATAACACTGTTGAGAGCAACATGGCTCATCTAACAGTCTATGATCCATCCCAACCTTTAGTGGCTAATCTTAATCCTTCTGATGGTCAAGCGGTAATCCGTAGCGGCCCATCAAGTGATTATGATAGAATTTGTCATATTGGTAAAGGGCCAAGGGTTGAAATTACAGGTCGAATCGGTGATTACTATCGAATAAGTCCAGCTAAAACATTTTCTGCTTGGACGCATAAAGATAATCTTGAGTTCTTGCCTAAGGGTTCAGCTCCAGGAAAAGCTCTTATTACTAATATAGTAGTTAGTGAGAATGGTCCAGATTATGTTAATATAAGCTTTTCTATTTCCGATAATGTATTTTACACAATAACACCTTTAGCACATGAACCAGCCTTATTAGTAACTTTCTATAATACAACCGGTGGGGTCTATCATATCGCTTGGAAAGAAAATACTGATTATGTAAAACTGATTACACCTATCCAGCTTACAGATGATATTCTCCAATACCGTATAGATCTAAAAGGCAAGCTAATTTACGGATATGAAGACAATCTTCAAGGTAATACATTGAATTTGAGACTTAAAAGTCGTTTTAGCCCTCAACTTGCAGGCAAAACCATCACTATAGACCCAGGGCACGGTGGTGGCGATTCAGGTGCAGTTGGTCCTACAGGTCTAAGAGAGGCAGATATTAATCTAAAAACAGCCTTAGTCCTAAAAGAGCTATTAGAAGAAGAAGGTGTAAAAGTTTATATGACCCGTGATGATAAGGGTCAATATGCTCCAGGCTTGTATGATCGTGTTGATTTTGCTGAAAAGCATCGTACAGACATGTTTGTGAGCATTCACAACAATGCTGCAGGAAACCGCAGTGCTAAGGGCAGTGAAGCCTATTACTTTACTCCTTATAGTCATGAATTATCAAAGCTTACTATGAAGTATATGACAGAACATCAAGGCTCAGATTACAGGTTCTTTGCCCATCGTTCATTTGCTGTTATTCGCCAATGGACTATGCCAGCAATCCTTACAGAAGGTGATTTTGTCAGCAACTACGATATTGAAAAATGGCAAAGAACAGATGATTTTATTAATAAAAACGCAGAATCTATCTTTATGGCAATTAAGGAGTTCGTAGAGACATTTGGGTTTGAAGATTAATAATAGGGTATATAGATTAAAGGGAAAATAGCGAAAGTCCTTC
>DUTE01000083.1 GCA_012842235.1 Bacillota bacterium | reverse complement strand
AGTAGATAACCACTGTTAATTAATCACATTTAAACTACTTCTAATAACGCTTAACGCTTAGGACTTAGAGCATACTTGATACTATCCAACATCCATCTCCCAAACTCTACTTAATCTAGTTTTTAACTAACCTATATAGTTATCTTTTAAATGAACGTTATCTTTACAGATTCCTCTGAAGTGGATACATTAACAAACTCAAATGGACCAGTCCAACGAAGAGTTCGATAACCTCTTTGTATATAAGCAATATTTTGGGGGGTTAGCCTAAATTCTTGACCTTTTTTTCGAAAATCTTTAATGCTCTCATCTAAACCAAATTCCAATTTAGCTGTTTTTCGCTCTTTTTCACTACAAGTATTAACTGTAAAACAACCAGTCTTAGTAGACTTTTTGTTAGAAGATTGCTCAACTTCTGTTTTTTCTTCTAACATACTTTTTCTATTATGGTTTTTTTCATCTATACCTTTATTTAAAATGAAAAAATAGGAAATAATGCGCATAATTACCAGTGTAAAACCTATTAAAAAGAGTGGAATGGGAATGACAATACCACGTTTGTGGTCTTTTTCTTTTATCTTGATTAGCAAGATAAAATTTGGGCGTCTCACAGGATCACTCCATTGCAATAAGTTGTAGCCGTCAAATTAGCTTCCTGTTCACCTTATAGTTTTTAATCTATATAGATAGATATCTTCGTACTGTCACCTTCTTGAATATTTACAAGTTCTCCATCGGCACCATCTTCGACCAATTCAATTATCTTTTCTAAATCGACTCCGTTTTCATCTAGTTTGCTTTGTGCATCTTTAGGCACAAAACTCAAAGCAAGTTTTGCTAGAGCAAAAGGTATATTTACCTTAACTACATCATCGCCATCAACAATATCAATCCGAATAAATTTTTTGGACTTGCTGCCGCTAAATACCCCAACTGAGTTTGCTGTAGCTACATCTACCTCTATGTTTTTCAATAGTTTTTCCGCTTCTTCTGCATTAATAATGCCCTCTTCAAGCATCTCTAAGATCTTCTTTCTTTCAGCATTTGCCATTTAATTATTCCTCTCCTCTCAGTTGTTTTAGAGCTTGTTCAACAGAGATTTCTCCTTTTTCAAGTTGGGTTAATACCTCCATCCTATCTACAGGTTCTGTCGCCTCTGTAACTTCATAACCTAGAGCTTTAATCACACGATCTAAACGATTCTTTACAGTAGGATAAGAGATACCAAGTTCTCTTTCAACATCTTTAATACTTCCTCGACATTTAATAAAAGTCTCAATAAAATCTCTGTTTTCCTTGTCTAATTTACAAAAACCACAAACCTCAAAATGGCCGCTGATTTCTGTTTTACACTCTTTACACTGTAAAGAGGTAACTTCAAGTTCTCCATTACAAACCGGACAGGAACCAAGCATTTTCTTTTTCATAGATAAATCCCGCTTTCTTAAAACAGATTTCATCAACCATCTACTGTGTTGCTAAACATTTTTTTGATTTATTAACACCGTCATTAACATAATAAATCTGATTCTTAATTTTGTCAACATCTATTTTAATTTTATTAATCTCCTTGGAGATATTGGCTT
>DUTE01000082.1 GCA_012842235.1 Bacillota bacterium | reverse complement strand
CACTAAGGTTTTCTACATAATTGCTTTTAACCTGTTCTAACTGGTCTCGTGCTTTTTGTTTAGACGATAGAGCAAGAGTCAAGTCATTAACTGATTTATTTCCACGTTCAAACTCACGCTTGACATTTTCATATTCTGTTTGGGCTATCTCCAACGATAGTTCTCTGATGGGCAAAGAACTATCGTTTTCAAGCAAAGCAAAAAAGAGATTGACTATTTTTCCCCGAAGGGAAATCGCTACATCGGCTGGAGCCCTTTTAGGAGCAACAGGACTAAAAAAAGATATTGGCCAAGAAAAACGTGTATCTAGTCTCTCTGTAAGAATGTTATAAGTACTAGTTACGTTTAAGCCTTGATATCTTGTGGCAGCTTTTAATTCACCTATACTCAGGTTCTGATGAGTTGTATAGCGACTGTTTACTTCTAGACTATAGTAAAAGTCAGATGTAGCAGAAGAAGCTTTAAGAAGTTTTCCCTCTGGTCCTTCTAAAGCTAAAGCAAAAGCTTCTTCTAATGTTAAACTAAATGCTGAGAGTGTAATCGAAAGAATTAGAAGAAAACATAAGGTGCTTTTTTTCTTTGACATAACTTTAATCACCTTCCGCAAATATCTACGAGCCTTTTTAACTCAATGGAGGCAATATGAAGTTCCCATTTAGCTTCTTCTAGTTTCATCTCAGCTATCTCTAACTGATACTTAATATCTTCTAATTCGTTTAAGGTTATTAAACCGTCATCATATTGTTTATTACCTTGAAGAAGACGGTCTTTAACTCTTTTTACTTCAGCACTCTGATCTAAAAGCCGTTTTTTGGTATTCTCATAGCTGTAAAATGATTGCTTTGCGTTAACAAGCATTGCTTTTTCATTAACGTCTAAGTCAATTTGTGTCTTTTCTAAAGCAATCTCTTTTTGTCTAATAGTAAGTTTAGCTTCGTCGTCTTCAATCATCTGCTCAAGTTCGGTTTTTTCTCTTTCTACAGATTTTAACGATTGTAAATATAAACTATCTGAGCTTTTTTTAGCTATAATAATATCTTCAAGAGTAACATCAAGGATTAGAGGTTCAAGGTCAAAATCAATTTTAGTTGCCGAAGTGAATTCAAGTTTTGTGAGATTGGCAAGGTGTTCCCTTGCTGTATTAAAGTTATCAAAAGCCGATTCATAACTTTCAACACTAGATACCACTTTATCTTCAGCTGTACTTAAATCATTTAAGGAAATTTGACCTCTCTCAAACTTAACTACAGCGATTTCTAAATCACGTCTAGCTTGTAATAAAGCTATTTCTTTTTGTCTTAGTTGGTTTTGTGCTTTTAAGAGTTGGAGAACGGCTTTAATTACATTTTCCTCAACTACTTCTTTAGTTGTTTCTAATGATTTATAAGCATCTTCAACGGCTCTTTTTCTTTGTTCTAATGTATTTTTCGGTAACGAATCTTCTTTGTAAAGAAGGCGTTGGAGTTCGATCTCGGTATTTTCTATATCTAACTCAGCTTTTCTTAATGTAGGGGAGACGTCAATTGCTTTATCGATTAAAACAGGTAGTGTAATATCTTCTGCTATAACACAACCTGCTACCAAAAATAGCAGTAACAATATCCTGCTAAATTTTTGCATCTACAAAGCCTCCCTTACACAGTTTGAGTTGCAATATTAGACACATACTCAGAAGAAAAGCGTTCGGTGATATTATCTTCATAGACAATTTTGCCATCACGAAGTCGAATTAATTTTTTAGCATAAGAACCGACTTTAGGATCGTGTGTTACCACAATAAGGGTTGTGCCTTCTTCGTTAAGCTGACATAACATCTCCATAATCTCTTCACCATGCTCACTAGGAAGATTACCAGTAGGTTCATCAGCAAGTATAAGGGTCGGATCATTAGCGAGAGCTCTAGCAATAGCGACACGTTGCTGTTCACCACCTGAGAGTTGAGAAGGATAGTGGGTTAAGCGGTGTGTAAGCTCAACTTTTTCTAAAAGATATTCGGCTTTTTGTCTTCTTTCTTTGGTAGGGGTTCTTTTATAGATCATAGGCAATTCAACATTTTCTAAAGCAGTTAACTCTGGCAAAAGATTATAGGCTTGAAAGACAAAACCAAAGTGCTGATTTCTTATTCGGGCAATCTCCTTGTCACTTAGATGGGAAATATCTACATCTTCTAAATAATATGACCCACTAGTTGCTGTATCTAGACAGCCAAGGATATGCAAAAGTGTAGACTTGCCCGAACCTGATGGACCCATAATGGAAATAAACTCATTTCTCTCGATGACTAGAGAAACACCGTCTAAGGCTTTGACAATATTGTTACCTAAAGCATAGTGCTTGACAATATTTTCCAACCTAATCATTACTTCGCCCCCCTCTAAGATCAACCTCAATTTCGCGTTGGTCATTAAAACCGTCATATGAACTAGTAATCACATTATCACCTAAAACCAATCCATCAGTTATTTCAACAAAATAACCGTCGAAAACCCCGTACTTTACATCAGCTTTATAAGCTCTATTATCTTTTAAGAGATAAACAAATCTATTTTGTCCAGTACTAATAAAGGGACCACGATTTAAGTAGAGAATATTTTCCCGTCTACCTACTTCAATCTCCACTTTACATTCAGTATTTGGCAAAATAAACCCGGGATCCTCATTGAAGACTACTTTACCTTCTACATGTCTGCCAATTTGTGGATCATCAAGTATCTCTAGAGAGATCTGCTCTACGTATCCTGTATAATCAGAATTCAAAGTTTTGATTACAACAGGCATATTTGGTTCTATTCTTTGGCTTTCTGAGATAGGTATTTTTACGTTAACATAGGGATTGTTAGCAGAAATAACTTTCATTAATCTAACACCTGAATTGATCTTTTCCCCCTTATTAACCTTAACATCTAAGAGTTTTCCATCGATTGAGCTAGTTATTCTCGCGGATTTTCTAAGATCTTCAAGTTCAGTAAGTCTTTTTTTAGCTACCTGGTAGTTGTTTTCGGCAGTATTTAAAGCAATTTCACTAGAGAGAAGAGATTTTTCAGAAGTTAAAAGGCGGATATTTGCTTCAATTTCCGCTTTTTCTAGAGATTCTATTGCTTCTGTAAGAGCATTCTTACTTAAAGCACCTAACTCAAAGAGTTCTTTTTTTGCCTCAACATCATGGCGAAGTTTGTTTAGTGACTTTTCTTGCTCAAGCCTATCACGATTGAACCTACTAGTTTCAATTTGATAGTCAAGTTTACTTTTTTCTAATTCACCTAAAGCTTTATCTACATTGTTTTTCGCATCCATTATATTTTCATCAAGCTCCTGAGAAGAGATCTCTAAAAGGAAGTCGTCTTTTTTAACAATAGTGCCCGATTCTACTTGTAGAGATTGTATTTCTCCACGAAATGGAGCAACTATCTCGACAGTGTCTTGAGGAAGTATTTCGCCTATAACTAGAACAACATCTCTAAAGGTACGGCTTTTAACAACTTCATAGTCATAATCGGTAAGCTTGTATAGCTTGTCTTTAGGGGTAAAGATATAAATCGGAATTGCAACTAAAATTACTAACCCAACAAGTGTGAAGAAAAAAAGCCCTTTTTGCTGTTTTGCTTTAGGATTTTTTGGCCTTTCTTTTACAATGGGTTCATATTTAGTCAATTTTACCCACCTCTATTCACGCAAAGCATCTACAGGAGGAAGGTTTGCTGCAAGGGTTGCAGGATAGATACTAAAGATAACACCGATTAAAGTTGTTGTTAGAACAATTAGCGCTATTGAATTCGGAAGTAAGGTAAAATCTGTGCTTTGGAATCTACTAAGATTCCTTATAGAACCAACCATTTCGTGATAGAGTAGTGGAGCAATTAGATAAGCCAAGACTATCCCTAAGAGAGCACCAAAAAGAGTAAGAATTAAAGCTTCCCAGAGTACCTCGGTGAAAATATTAAGCTTTGTTGCTCCTAAAGCTCTTTTAATTCCAATGCTCTTTGATTTTTCGTTAATTGGTGCAATCATAACACTTAATATGCCAACAGAACTAACGATAATAGCTGCAAGTGCAATAAAAGAGAGGTTGCTTTTAAGTGTAGTCAAACCCTGAAGTGCTATTGTGGTTTTGGCATTCATATCTTCAGGGCGAAGAGATGCTTGAGAGCCGTAGAACGCCTGTGTTGTTTGCAAAAGAGCTCTTTCAGCTTCTGATAAACGTCCTGTTTTCGAACGAATATAAATACTCTCTGGGGTATACTTATTTTCTTGACCTAGTTCTAATGTATGAACGGCATGAATCTTATCTATTGTGTATCTCATAATATAAGGGAGATCTTCAAAAACTCCTACTATAGTAAACTCAGTTTCTGGTTGGTTGCCCATACGAATCATCAAAGAAAGAGGATAATAATCTCTCATGATTAATGTTTGGCCAACAACATTAGTTTTGCCGAACATCTCTTTGGCAAATGACTCAGAGATAACCATATAATGTCCTTTTTCTTCTTCCTTAGAAAAAAACGAACCATGGAGCATTTTTACCGGTATCACTTCAGGAAATGTATGGTATCCCCTAAAAGTTGTTGCTACAAATACTTGACCATTAGCAATTAGGATTTTTCTTATATTCCATACTTGTGTTATTGCTTCGATGCTTGGGTCATCAGCGAGTAATTGAGGTGCATTGAATTTTTTTGAAGATATTTGCATAGAAAAGCTACTTGGTGGAACAGAAGAAGGACTTAGTGCCATAGAAGATACAGTATACTTGCCAAAGGTATCACCAAAAAAGTTATTTGAATCGTTAACCATTTTGTCAAAACTTAATCCAAGATTTATTATCACAATTGCAAGAGCTACACCTAATGCTAACTGTAACAAAGTAAGAAATGTTCTAAGAGGATTTTCCCGAAACATTGCCAGTAAAGAATTTACAGCTAACATATCCTCACCTCCAGACAGATTAAGGTTATTCGGTTCTTAACGCTTCAACAGGACTTACATTTGAAGCTAAAACGGCCGGATAAATTCCAAACGCAAAACTCATTAAAAGGCCAATTAGTAGCCCATAAGGTACAGATTTAATACTAAAAGTTATATAGATCTTTTGCCCGAGACTACTCTTTGAGAGAAGCCAAAAAAGGAGAACTCCTATAACACTACCGATTAAGCCTTGTAGCACCGAAGACACTAAATATTGGTTAAAGATGTCTTTTTTCGTGGCACCAATTGCCATATTTAGACCAATACTTCTGCTTTGATTAGCAATACGTGTAAATAAAAGATTGATTATATTTATGCAAGCTATTAACAAAACAAATGCTGAAATAAAACCAAGAATAACATAAGATTTGCGGAAGTCCTTAAAATCATCATCAAACATTGCATACAAACTTTCGGTTCTATATAGTTTATTTATGTTTTTGTATTTACTTTCAAGATAAGAGTTAACCTGTCTTATATAGTTTGGATTTGCTGATTTAGGCACAAAGGTTACATAGTTATAAACAGGTTCTTGTTGGTTAAGTTCAATTTGCGAATAACTACTAGCCGCAATATGATTTATTTTGTTTATAATGGATTTACTGCCAAAATCAGGTTTTTCTCCTTCAACTGGTTCAAAAACGCCTAGGACTGTAAAGGAGGAAAGACGAGCATAAGCTACTTCAATTTCTTTACCAATTGGATTTTCATTGGGGAAAAGTCGTTTAGCTAGATTAGAGCCAAGAATTACATAGGGTCTAGTATTGAAAAAATCATCTTTGGAATAGACTGATCCTGCAGCTAATTTTAATCCCATACCAGAGATAGCTTCCGGACTCAAATGTGTGAAATAAAACATACCTTCTTGTTCATAGTTAGTTGGGCCAATACTTCGCTGTATTGGGTAACCTGGTAGTTGATAACCTTTTACCACACCACAAAAGTAATAATTAGTTTGAGGAATAGCGTTGAAGATCTCCTCAACTTCAGACAACTTTAGTCCGTTAGTTGTTTCTTCATCAACTAATAAATACGGAACAATTGCCAAATTAGGATTATTTATTAACTCAGGATTTGGATCGTATGGCATAATTCTAACTTCGTATTCAACTAAATCACGGTCAGTTTTAAAAGTATACACATAAAGAGGGGAGAGTACAGTATTTAAGACTAATACTCCAAGAGCAACTGCGACAATTATTAAGATACTTTCGACAGGGTTAAAGGCTAACTGTCGAAAAGCCATTCTCAAACGATAACCAAAGTTCATTGAAACTCACTCCTTTATTTTGTATTCCCGGCAAAACTGAGCCTTTTGTATCGCTAATTTGAACTAGTGAAAAGCTAAAAAGCAATTGTCTTAGAAACTGGGAAATCAATAAATCAGAAAAATCTGGATATAGAGATTGATGTAGTACAATGTTTAAGAATCATTATTTACAGCCAATAATGGCAACCTAGATTGTATTAGTTTGAACAGTAACAGAGACAAAAGTAGGTACATCCATATTCATTTGATAAAGAGATACAAATAAAGATAACGACCTTCTATCCTAAAGGGGCAGTCAGGCATGTAATTGACCATATACTGCGGGGAACAGATTTTAAATTGAGAACTGATGCAATACACGCTACTACAAAAAGTTCTCAGCTCTAAAATCCTAAAAAATGTTTGAGGATCAAAGATCGTTAGATAAGATTTATGCTATTAACTTAACCTTAGCTAAATAGCTTGAGCTTGAGACCGAGAAGAAGTGAGATAAGAGGTAATATGTATTTTTTTAACTGGAGACAATAGTTGTACTAGGACTAACCACTAAAAAAAGCTAAGTTGAACGAAACACCACTCACATTCCGCACTTTTTAAGAAAAAGGCAACTATGTAAATGGTTTTAGGGTTTTTGATTAATAATTTACCAATAATTCAATTTCAAGTTAGAAGTAGTTACTAAAGAAGGCTCGCTCGTGATTATGAAATAACCATCTCCCTTTCTTTGAACAAAATAAGTTTTTTACCCATTTTGTTTATACTATACAGTATGCTTCGTTTTCACCACTAACTAATAAATTCCTTTTAGTATGTTGTAAAAAATATTATAATGTAAAAAAGTATTGATGACTCTTGTTTTGTAGAAAGTATTGGCAATGATCTTCTACTAAATGGAGAGCAAAAAAGCTATTGGAGTTAGCCAATAGCTTTTTTAATTATTATTAATCTAGAGAACTAATATGACGACATTATCCTTTTTCACAACACAAGAATCGACTATTCTTTTAAATGCAGTGTGGGGTGATAGACCCAAGGAACCCATATTACAAGAATTGGATTTGGTTAAAACAACACCCCAACATGCTTGTTTCTTCCAGCTTTTTTGCGATGGGAGATAAAGACATCAAACATAAAATCCCTAGAGACGATTACTTTAAGGCTTATCCTCGTTACAAAGACTGAACTAAAAGAATAAAGAGAGTTGCCTAGATTTTTAATCATTCCAACAAATGCTCTTAACATCTTTTGTGCCAAGCCTTATCAAAAATATTTCCACTTAGAATATTGCAGGATAGCGATTTACTTTCTTTATCTACAACCATCGAAAAAAAGATTGAAAACTAAAGATCAATGTTCAGAAAAGGTGTTTAGTCGAAAACTATTTTAAAATATATGAGAAAAAAAAGGATATAATCTCTTCATCAAGAAATTTAACAATAAGCGAAGTAATATGCATGATAATTTTTCAATAGTTAATTCACATATAGAGTAATATCGCTGCTAAATCAAGTACTTTGCGATCTAATACCTTATATAGCACTATATGATGCCTAAATTAATTGGGCTTGAACGTCTACAATAAAGGCTAAATGAGTAGTTGTGTTTGTTGTAGACGATTCAGGTATAGAGGCGTTAGATTCTATATCCATGCTGTGTTTGGGGTTTTGCTGGGTGGCATGCTAACCGTCTGTAACACTGCTTGACTACAGAAAGTGCATCTGTTAACTCGGACAAGTTTGGCCCAAAAATTGCTAATACTGTTTAAGTATTAGCGAACTTAAACATGAGGAGGTCGTCAAACATGAGGGTTACAGGGCTTATTTTAGGACTCATTGGGTCTATTTGGGGTATGTTCGCAGGCCTTGGTGGAACAGCTGTTTTTATGTCAATTATTGGTATTATTGGTGCATTTCTTGCTATGTCAGCTCCTGTTTGGGCTGGCTGGCTCATGATTATTTCGGGTTGTTTGGGGTGGATTTTTGTTGAGGGTTCTGCCTTTTTATGGCAGGGTATATTCTTAGTGGCAGGCGGTATATTTGCCTTAATAGGGCAAAAAGAACTAGATACCACAACTACTCAAAATATGTAACTGGACTTGTCTTATGTTAAGTAATTAGCCGGTCACCAAGCAACACTTAGTTCTTAATGAATTTTCAAAACGAATCAAGGTATAGATCATAACGCCAGAAACGGGATTCTGAAGTTGGTTTTCTACCAACAAGGATCCCGTTTTTTTATAAATATTTTAGTCATGTAATGGAGGATAGTACATATCTGACTTTAAATTATTATTATAAAAATGGCTACTGATAGCTGGTAGCTCAAGTAGCATGAAATTAAATGCTGTACTAACTAATGTTTTCTATAATATATCCACAATATCGCTATGGCAAATCAGCTGAAAAATAAAAAAGCAAACATTTTTCAACATCAATCTCTTATCAGAAAACAAAAGAAGGAAAAAGAAGAATAGATGGGTAATCATTCTAATATGACACAATAGTTTTACCCGTTGTGGTAACGATTTCATATTGAGGGAGAAGATAGGATGAAACATTCGAAAAAAATATCTATTTGGGTTTTATTATTATTATTATTACTGCCGTTAACTTTAACAATTACTGCCGAGGAAGTAGATAGTGGCGATTACTTTTTCGACTTAAAATCAGTTAAAGTAGTAGATATCACCGGCACATCAGTAAATCTTGTCTGGGAAGGCTATGCCGATGATGCGGTTGTTAAGGTATTTCCCGTAGATAAGCCAGAAGAAGAAAGGGAAGTGCCTCTTGAGTTTGTTAACCATGTTGCACAAAGATTAATCGTCGCTAACCTTTTACCAAAAACTGATTATCGCATAACATTTACTATTGACAATCGAAGTGTAGCTAAAGATTTTAGAACTAAAGCCTTGGAAATTACTCGTGGACCATATCTTGGATTGGTAACTACAGATTCAGTTGTTGTAGCTTGGGGCTCGACAGATCCAATAGAAGGAACTACTTTGTCTGTTTGGCCTAAAGATATGCCCGATAATAAAGTTATCCACGAGTTTGAACCAAAGAGATTAGGTGTTGGTGATTTTGATTACCGCGTAACAATAAAAGATCTCAAACCATTTAGTCGCTACTGTTACCAGGTAAATATGGCCGTCGGTAATTCGGAGGTTTATGAGTTTATTACTGCTCCTAATAACTTAGAGCAAGACTTTGTTTTCAATGTTTATGGTGATACACAATGGAAAAGTACCCATCTTGAAGTTGCTAAAGCTATGGCTAAACAAGATGATGTATCATTTCTGCTTCATTGTGGTGATGTAGTAGATCAACCAAATCCTGCTAGATGGCACGACTTTTTTTCAGGTGGCCTAGAAATGATTGCCAAAACTCCACTTTATCCTATCTATGGCAATCACGATTTGCATAACCCTGAATTTAGAAAGTATTTCTCGCTACCAGGAGACGACTATTGGTATTCTTTTGACTATGGCTCTGTTCATGTTATAGCTCTTGATGTCATGAGTTCACTTCAAGAAGGTAGCCCACAATATCTTTGGTTATTAAAAGACTTGGAAAATGCTAAAGATATGCCCTGGAAAATAGTATTTATGCATTACCCGATTTATTCTAAATACGCACCTCTTGCTAACGAACCACGTAACGAACTGCAAAAAGATCTTGTGCCTGTTTTTGAAAAACACGGTGTCAATATAGTCTTTAGTGGCCATGAACACCAGTATGATCATTATTTAGTAAATGATGTCCACTACATTATTACAGGTGGAGGAGGAGCTGCTTTTATCTATCCTTGTCCAAACGAATACGATGCACCTTACCATTACGTAAGAATCGAAGTAGCAAAAGAAAAGCTAGTTCTAAAAGCTATTAAAACAAATGATGAGATTGTCGAAGAGTTCAGTATTGCAAAATAAAATGAGGGAGAATAAACTCCCTCATTTTTTATTCCTATAGTATAAAAAAAAGACAATATAAATTTGTTTGAGATTACATAAACTTTGCGGGAAACTGTTTAACAATACCATCTGAAAAAGCATCTGCCATAGTTAATGCCTGGTCTTCAATTTTGTCAAACAATAGAATGCTTTTTTCGTAGTCTTTTGTCAGCAATGCAATCGCTTCACACTCAGTTAAAGCCAAATGTTCATGTAACATATGCCGAAAGTCTTCTTCTGACCAATAGGGGTTGAGGGAATGGAGAAATTTGGCAATATCATCGGCATTAGTATACCATCTTTCTTCAGCATCTTTTACCCCTTCGTTATCTTGAGCTTTAGCTGCATTAACTAGTTGAGCAGCAATTACTAAATGCTGTGTAAAAAGTTCTTCGAACTCTTTAGCTTTTTCTTTACCATAAAAGATTTCGAAAACAACTGCAAAATCTTTAGGATTACGAAGCAGGCGTGCGATCACATAATCTACATCACCTAATCCTTCGACTATACTAATAATAGACATTCTCGTCCAAGCTATATGCTGCTCCCATAGTGAACGCATTTTGTTTCTTAACTCTAACTCTTGCTCAGTAATACAACCAGCATTTCTCATTAGCATGACCTGCCTTTAGACTTTTTTGCTTTGTTGCAAAACTCCTCGAAGAAGATTTTGCTCTAACTAAAAAAATCAATAATTAAGTAAGTTACCACAAATGTTTTGCCAAAGCTCTTTACAATACAAGATATGAT
>DUTE01000081.1 GCA_012842235.1 Bacillota bacterium | reverse complement strand
TTCAGGTTCCAAAAGATATATCCTGCTTTGTTAATGCTGTTTTTACATAGGAGAACATTAAGAGTTGTTGGACACTACTATTTCTTCATAAGGACCAATAATACCTTAGAAAACGCAGATTATTTAATAGGTAGAGTTTAAATACTAAAACCAACCCCTTGGCTAAGGTTTCTACTCAGTTAAGAGAAAATTAGCTTTAGCAGTACATTAAAGTGTTTGTGCTTTATCAGAAATGTCTAAATTTTCATCTATGATAAGAGAGGAAGATCGACAACAAAAAAGAAATATGTTATTGGTGAGGAGTGATAAGATGGAACAATCGGTAAAGACTGGTCTTGTAGTAGGTATTGCTTTGGTAGTTGCAGCACTTATATTAGGTGTTTCTTTTTATCAAGTGCAAAAGCCCAAAAGTACCATACAGGTTGTAGGGTTAGGGATGCAAGAATTTGATTCTGATACAGTCAAATGGGTTGTAACTATTGAAGAAGAGTCAGAACCAGATGACCTTAAAGGTGGTTACCGTAAATTAGATAAAAGTGTACAGGATTTAATTAGTGATCTAAAAGCTCGTGGTATAGCAGATGAGGAAATAAGTATTAAACCACCTTATATCTCTAAAGATTACAACTACGAAGAGGCTAGGGTAACAAGAATAAGGTATCAGCAGTCTGTAATTGTTATTACTAAAGACATTGACACCGTAGAGAAACTTGCTTTTAATCCTATTGAGTTATTAGAAAAAGATATCAACGTTATGTCTTCTAAGGTAGAGTTTTTCTATTCTGGTACCGATGAGTTGAAGAAAGCTCTAGTTGCCGATGCAACGGCCAATGCGAGAGAACGTGCAGAGATGATGTTGGAGAATACCGATGTAAAACTAGGTAAACTGATCTCTTTGAGATCTGGTGTTTTCCAAATCACTGAACCTTATTCTACAGATGTCTCAAGTCTAGGTATCTATGATACATCAACAAAGAGAAAACAGATCAGTGTTACTGCTACAGCAGTATTTGCACTACAGTAATTATTAAAATATTGAAGATGAAAAAAGTGCCAAAAGACCGATATACTCCTTTTTGGTAAACAGTTTCAATTCTGCTGTCTACTTTCAAGGGGTATTGCCGGTCATATTGGCACTTTTTTATTTATCTCTTTTACCATCAGCGATAAACATTTACTTCGTTAAAGCATATTATGTAATCAAGCATTTTAAAAAGGTCTTACTGGTATAAAGAAAAACTTGAAGTTTTCTAGTAAGGTAAAGACTATCTATCAGTAAGTATTCTAGTAAAGCTGATTTCTCTAGAACCTTCTTTGTAAAAATAAATATTATGTCAGGTTCAAAAGCTAGGAAACTTAATAGCTCAAAAGCTTAGGAACCGGGTCGTTATGACAGCAACTGTCGTGCTGACATTTACTTCGGTTGTGGGACTATGCAAATAGACTCCTACAACCTTTTTTTTCTAACTATTGACTTAAAAGGAGGTAGAAGTTTGTGGATCTAGGGATAAAGGTATCATTAATAACAATGATTAGCAATATTGTTTTGGCTGTTTACAAAGTATATGTGGGTTTAATAGGTAAAAGTACAGCTATGATTGCCGATGGCATTCATACACTATCCGATGTTTTTACAACATTGATTGTACTTATAGCACTGAAGATAGCTAAAAAACCAGCTGATAAAGAACATCCTTATGGGCACGGGAGAGCAGAGTCTATTGCTGCTAAAATCTTAGGCTTAATTCTTATGGGAGTATCTTTGCAGTTATTTAAAAGCGGGATTAGTGGCATTTTCACAAACAAAAATGCTCCAGCAATTACAACCCTTTGGGCAGCTATTTTTTCCATAATTATTAAAGAAATAATGTATCAAGCAACTGCATATGTAGGCAGAATGAAAAACAGTTCTGCTTTAATGGCAGATGCACTACACCATCGTTCTGATGCTTTTTCCTCTATAGGTACGTTAATTGGCATACTAGGTGCAAGGATAGGCTTATATTTTATGGATGGTGTAGGGGCTTTGGTTGTTGCTTTGCTTATCTTTAAAATGGGTTTTGAAATTTGGAAAAGCACTGTTGAAGAGTTAATGGATACACAAAAAGACGAAGGGATAAGAGAAAAGATTATTTCAGTCTGCCAGAGAGAAAAGGTAATGTTAAACAAAGACCTTCTTAGGCTTAGACATTACGGAAACCTAGTTTTTGCGGAGATGACAATTAATGTCCAAGCAAGTGTTAGCGTTGAAAAAGGCCATGAGATAGCAGAGAATATCCGTAATCAACTTATTACAGAGATAAATCCACTTGGTGATGTGATTATTCATATAGACCCTGTTATAAAGATACCGATGGAAGATAGCTAATTACAAATGATTCTCAATTGCAGAAGAAACACACTATAAAGTCTAATTGATGTTGATTCTCAATCGCAATATGTGCGAATAAACAAACTAAGACGATATTTAATGAAAATTTCATTGACTTTCTTAAATCCAGTTGCTATAATAAAATTGAACATCGGGTCAGGCAGACAGTGCCAGGTCTAATAGTAATAGACAGCAACTTAGTTGTGGGACTCAAAAAGCAAACGAGCCCTACAGCTTTTTTTTAACTGTAGGACTGTGCTTGTAGTTTATAACCAACTAGGAGGATAGGTATGAAAGATCTAGGAATTAAAGTTTCATTTTACACTCTTATAGGCAATATTCTTCTTTCAGCATTTAAGTTATTTGCAGGAATAGCTGGTGCAAGTGCAGCTATGGTTGCTGATGGTCTACACTCTTTGTCAGATGTTTTTACCACAATAATAGTCATGTTTTCTCTAAAAGTAGCCAATAAACCAGCCGATGAGGAACACCCTTATGGACACGGACGAGCAGAGTCTATAGCCTCAAAGATCTTAGGACTTGCGCTTATGGTTGTAGCAGTGGGAGTTGCCAAAAATGGTATTGAGAGTCTTATTTTAGGTAGTGAAGCACCTGAAAAGATCGCTTTAATAGCTGCTATTATTTCTATTGTTGTTAAAGAAGTGATGTATCAAGCAACTATCTCTGTTGGCAAAAAGACACAGAGTAAAGCCTTAGTTGCCTCTGCTTGGCACCACAGATCAGATGCCTATTCTTCTGTAGGTACCTTGGTAGGAATCTTTGCTGCACGCAGAGGTTGGTATTTTATGGATGGGGTAGGGGCATTAATTGTCAGTGTACTTATTTTCAAAATGGGCTGGGAGATCTGGAAAAAGACTGTTGAAGAGTTAATGGATACACAGAAATCTGGGGATGGCCGAGAGTTAATTGAAGCAATTTGTCAAAGAGAAAATGTTATCTTAAAAGAAGATCTGCTTCGTTTAAGACACTATGGCAATAAGATCTATGCCGAGATGACGATTGTAGTTCCAGGAGAGCTTAGTGTTACAGAAGCCCATGACAGATCTGAATGTATTAGAAGCAAACTCCTAAACGAAATCCCCAATCTTGAAGATGTTATCATTCACGTAGATCCTAGAGAAACAGATTATAAAGAGCTTTCTAAGTCAACGGTTTGCTAAATAAAAAGAAACTCAAAGAGCATTTCAAAAATGCTCTTTGAGTTTTCTGTTTTATAGGGATTTAGGTCAGTAAAAGGAAGAAGAACTATAGAGATCGATAAAGATCGATTTTGCCCCCTTGGCTTTTTATTACATAACGAATTTGTTCGTTGAGAGTAGTTGGTGTCATTCTGTTATTGGAGTCAAAATTAGTGTTAATTTCAGTGTCTTCTGTTTCAATCATTAACATATTATTACTGTTTTCGGGTAGTCTAATTGTTAGTTTACAATTGTTGGAGGTTAGTTTAGACTTGTTTATTCGTGGGGAGTAGAGATCAAGGTACCCTTGAATATCTGTTAGATCTAAATCAAGTTCCTTTTGAATCTTTTCTAGATAAAGAATCCCATTTTTAGCATTTAAGGAAAGAAAGGATACATCGGCAAGATAAAGATTAGAATTTATGCTTAGACCATCAAAGCTAGATATTTCTTTAGCATTTATAGTAGAGCTGGCCAGGTCTAAACTTATGTTTTTGTTTTGATCAAGATTAATAAGACAATTTTGGGCTGTGATTTTTAAGGCTGAGCTGTTTGTGACAACAATATTGGATCTATCACCAAATATTTCAAGCTGATTGTTAATGTCCAAAAGTGTAGCTGAAGAGTTATGCAAATCTAATTTGCTTAAGAAAACTTTATGGGTACTAACATTAGAATTATAAGATATAACCTCTATTTCCTTGTTTGTCGGCAAGTAAAGGTTAACAGAACAACCATCTTTAATCGTAATTTGGTGAGTATTAGGATCGTTGTTTATCTGAATCTTATTTTCAAAATCACTAGCTGATAAAGTTTCTAAAACGATCTGGTTTGGCGAAGAGAAGATATTTAAAGAGCTATCTAAGACTTCTACATAAAGTTTTTGGTTTGGAGCAACATCCAAATAGTGGGTTAGTCCTTCTTCTTTTTTCATGGGTTTGGCAATCCAAGTTTTACTAAAATCAGTAAACGGTGTATTAACTTTGATGTCCATTATCATAACTATAGTTAGCAAAATCAAGGCCAAATAAAGACCATATTTTTTCAGCATCTAATTTGCACCTCCTAAATGCTTGGTGTATTATCCCAAAGTTTGCCGTTGATAAGCAAAAGGATCACAGTAATGATTGCTAAAGCAACCAATATACCACTGTTAACAAAATAGATCCCGGCGTTGTCATATGTCTTTGGGTAGACAGCTAAGCTTGGTAGAAAACGAAGTACTCTGCCTAA
>DUTE01000080.1 GCA_012842235.1 Bacillota bacterium | reverse complement strand
ATTAAAATAAGTAGCAAAAAAGATGGCACCAAGTGAATAATAAAACCAATAATTTGTTTTCCTAAGGATAAGTTGCCACCAAAAGCATCTAGAGCAAAAACAGATAAAAATAAAACATACAATATGGCCAATACAGTAGCGACCTTTTTTACTCTATCAGCACCGCTTTTCATAAAACATCCCCCTACAATCTCCCAAAGCTTGTGCTAAAACATTTTTTCTTTCTCTAATCTCCACATCTCTAAAGCTTTCCTTTAGAGCACTACCTAATCGGTGTAATAATATATTCCCAAAGTTTATATTCGTTGTGCATCTCTACAGTAAGATCAACCTTTAAATCCATTTGTAGCTCCTCGAGCTCATCTCCTGCCATCTCCTTAAGTTTTTCAACAACCAATGGATGAGCCTTTAGAAGATAACTAACAGCAGGATTACTTTTAGCTACGGTCTTTAGTTCACCTGCAAGTTTTAATGCCACGGTTTCTTCGTGCCAAATCCTACCTACTCCCCCACACATGGGACATTTTTTTTGGACTGTTGAACTCAAATCATGTGAAGACTTTTGACGAGTAAGTTCTAAAAGACCAAGAGATGTAAAACCAAGAACATTAGTACGAACTCGATCTTTTTTAAGACACTCTTCAAGCCTCTGTCGAACCATCTCTTTATCCGCTGAGTTTTCCATATCGATAAAATCTACAATAATTATGCCGCCTATGTTTCTCAACCTAAGTTGTCTTGCTATCTCTTCTGCAGCCTCAAGATTTGTTCTTAAGATAGTATTTTGTAAAGAATCGTGGCCTGTGTATTTACCTGTATTAACATCGATTGACATCAATGCTTCGGTTTGATCAAAGATCAAAAAGCCACCACAATCTAACCAGATTTTCCTTCTTAAAGACTTCTCAATTTCGTTATCGACTCCATAGGCCAAAAACAAGGGTTCTTTACCTTTATATAGTCGAACTTTTTCTGACTCAAGTGTCTTATAGCTGTTTAGAGCTTCTCTTAGTTTTTGCGCCTCTTCTATAGAATCCACGACGATCTCTTCGAGATCGTCTACTAGAAGAGTCCGTACTAACCTGTAGGAGAGATCTCTATCGGAATATAAGAGAGCTGGTGGTTTTAGCTCTTTAGCCTTTTTTGATATCTCTTGCCATTCTTCAAGAAGGTTTTCTAAGTCTTGTTCAAGTTCTGCTTTCTCTACACCTTCAGCTGCAGTTCTAACAATAAGACCTATATTATCTAGTCTAATCTCTTCAGCTATAGTTCTTAGCCTATCTCGTTCGGTTTCATCTTCTATACGTCTAGATACTCCTACATCCTCATTCTGGGGCATAAGCACCAAATAACGGCCTGGTATAGTAAGGTTAGATGTTACTCTTGCGCCTTTGTGCCCAACCCCTTCTTTTTTTATCTGCACCAAAATTTCCTGACCAGGATGAACTAGTTTTTGAATTTTTTGAGGTTCTTGGTTATGACTGTAACTAATATCACAAGCATGGATGAAAGCATTTTTTTCCATACCAATATTAACAAAAGCTGCATCCATACCAGGAAGTACATTACTAATCTTACCTTTGTAAATATTACCAAAAGCCGCGTCTTTTTCTTGAAGGCGCTCTATGCGAAACTCAACAAGTTTTCCCTGTTCTAAAACGGCTACCCTTTTTTCTTTCCAACCGATATTAATTAAGATTTTATTGCCCAATGCGCTTCAGCTCCTTGTTTAAGAACGCATCAGAGGAGAAATTAATTTACCATCTTTTTGTAGAAATAGATTTTCTCGATGAACTCTGATCTCACCCTTATCTAGACCTAAGGCGCAAATAAGAGCATCTGGCCTTAAATTTGCTCGGCTGCCTGCTTTGGCGACAACCTTCACCCCACCTTCGCAGATATTTATCGTTTCTATAAGAGGTCTTAAATCTTGCACTTGCTTTTTCCCTTTTCTTTCTCTAACATATGGTATGTTTTCGTATTCCAATGCTTTTAATATTTCTTTTGTACTATCACCCAAAAACAGATAACTAGCATGAGTAATCACAGACATAATTGGTTTTACACTATCATCAAGGTTTTTTGCTTCATAGAGAACAAAACCTGGCGGCATTGTCTCTTCTAACCTTGCCAAAACCTCTTTTTCAGACATCTCTTTTTCAAGAGTAATATCTACATATTCTCCGGAACTTGTTAGACCAAGAGGTAATGGTTGCCCAAATACCATCTTAGGACGTGGGGAAAACCCTTGGCTAAATGCCAAAGGTAGTTTAGCCCTTCTAAAAGCTCGTTCGAAGGCTCTTATCACATCAAGGTGAGATATATAAGCTACACTACGCTCTTTACCAAATTTTAAGCAGGTGATCATTTTACTTATCACCCCTTAGATTTACCGCTACATCCAAACTAGGACAAACTCCACAACCAATACACCCTACATCTCGGCAATCGGCAGTAGTCTTACCTTCTAAAGCAGCCTCATATTCTTGCCATAAGAAACTTTTGTTAACACCAGAATCTAGGTAATCCCAAGGTAGTATTTCGTCTTTATCTCTCTTTCTCAATGCATAGAAATCAGGATCGATACCACAAGCTTTGAAAGCTTCAGACCAAACCAAAGGTTTGAAATACTCTTGCCAAGTATCAAAGCGGGCACCATGTTCTTCTGCATAGGCAATAACCTCTGCAAGACGTCGATCACCTCTTGATATTACACCCTCTAAGTAGGATATCTCAGGGTCGTGCCAACTATATTTGAGGCCTCTGCCTTTGAGTGAATCTTTTATCAAAAACTGCTTTCTCTTTAGTTCGTCTCTATGATCTTGAGCACACCATTGAAACGGCGTATGGCTTTTGGGAACAAAAGATGATGTAGAGACTGTAACTGTAGCTCTTCTTGTAAAGCGTCTCCCAATCTCAAGCACTTTTTTGGCTAGCTCAACAATACCCAAAACATCCTCATCTGTCTCTCCGGGAAGACCGATCATAAAATAGAGTTTTATGTGATGCCAACCGTTTTGAAAGGCTGCTTCTGCTGTCTTTAGTAGATCCTCCTCAGTAACATTTTTATTTATTACATCACGCATCCTTTGAGTCCCAGCCTCAGGAGCAAAGGTTAGTCCGGTTTTTTTCACTTTTTCAATCTCTTTAGCCAAATCCACAGAAAAACTATCTATGCGAAGTGACGGCAAAGACAAAGAGATCTTCTCTGGTTCTAGAACCTGCATAAGATCTGGGATTAAACAGGACAATCCGCTATAGTCAGCAGTGGATAATGAAGTTAAGGAAACCTCTTCATAACCAGTTCTATTTAACGATTCTAAAATCAACCTTGTTATTTCTTCTTTCGATCGCTCTCTAGTTGGTCTGTAGATCATACCTGCCTGGCAAAAACGGCACCCTCTCAAACAACCACGAAAAACTTCTACATTGACCCTATCATGAACTGTTTGTAGATACGGAACTATAGGTGATGTAGGATAATAAGCTTTATCTAAATCAGCAACGATTGCCTTTTTTATTTTTTTCTGTGGATTAATACTCTTAATTGTTCCATCGTTATTATAAGTAAAACTATACTCGGAAGGTAGATAAACACCATCTAATAAAGCTATCTTTTTAAGCCTTTTCTCTCTAGAGGTCTCATTTTCCAAAATCTTTAAAATTTCCAAGAAAACCTCTTCACCATCGCCAATAACTATAGCGTCGAAAAACGGAGCTATCGGCTCTGGGTTAAAAGCACAAGGACCTCCTGCTATAACTAAAGGCCCATTTTTTCTATCTTTTGCAAAGCGAGGAATAGATGCTAAACGAAGCATACGCAAGATGTTAGTATAACTTAGTTCATATTGAAGTGTAAAACCTACTAAATCAAGATCTTTAAGAGGTGTTGAGCTCTCTAGGGTCATGAGATCAAGCCCTTTTTCCACTAAAAGATTTTCCATATCAGGCCAGGGAGCAAAGACCCTCTCTGCCCAATAATTTGGATTTTCGTTTGCTATATGATAGAGGATTTTAAGGCCTAAATGACTCATTCCTACCTCATAGATATCAGGAAAGGCTAATGCTACATGAACTTTCGGTTTTTCTTGCCTGTGTACTGAGTTAAGTTCTGTTCCTACATATCTACCTGGTTTTTCTATTCTATCTAGGTGCTTTTCCAATAGATCCTGATAGGTCAGCAATTACATTAGCTCCTTTTTTGTAAACTTAGGTCAAATATCGTATGTGATTGACCTTAACTTTGGTGTTAGTATCAACTATAAAATAAAGATGTTTTAGAATAAACCTGCATTAATTATATTCGCAGTATTAAGCTCCATAAAAGTTTAGCTTTTTTTGTCGCATACTGATTGATAATAAAAGGCCTATTGCTATCATGCTCACCAACAGGTTATTAATACCATAACTGATAAATGGTAGAGGAAGACCTGTTGAAGGCATTAGTCCAACAGCCCCTCCAATATTAATAAGGACATGTGAAAAAAAGTAGATTGTTATTCCACCTGCAAGAAGTGCTCCAAAGCGATCTTTCGATTCTAGTGTTACCCTTATCCCTTGCCAAAGCAAATAAAAATATAACCCTAAAACTAATGTAGAACCTATAAAACCAATTTCCTCGCCAATTACAGCAAATATATAGTCTGTGTGATGTTCCGGTAACCAATTTAGTTGGCTTTGGGTACTGTTAAAGAGGCCTTTGCCCCACAGTCTCCCTGAGCCTACGGCAATTTTTGATTGTCTCACATTATATCCTGCACCATATGGGTCGAAATTTGGATCGATAAAGACCCGTATCCGGTTTTTTTGGTAATCTTTAAGAACAAAAAAATAAAGCAAGGGAGCAGAAATAGCTCCAGCTAAAGCTGCACCACCTAAGTATTTGAGATCAAGACCAGCTAAATAAAGCATCCCAAAAGCCAAAACAATAAAGACCATTGCTGTACCTAAATCTGGCTGTTTGGCGGTTAAAAAAGCAGGAATGCCAATTATAATCAAAGATTGGAGAATTTCTAAGAAAGAAAACGGTGGTTCTTTATCTGAAAAAAAACGTGCTAAAACAATGATAACTGCTAGTTTAGCAAACTCTGAAGGCTGAATAGAATAATTACCGATAAAAATCCAACGTTTTGCATCGTTAACCTCTTTGCCAAAAAGAGGTACAGCTAAAAGAGACAAAAGAGAAAGAGCATAGATAATCCACGCAAAACGACCAAAATCTCGGTAATCCATTAATGATATAGTAACACCTACTACAGTACCAATAATTACAAAGACTAGCTGTTTTCTCAAATAGCTCTTGGGATCTGAACCATATCTAAGTGATTGAGAAGCATGTGTAGAACTATAGATAAAAACTAGTCCTAAAACAATCAATATTATGGTTGTGATTACAACTCGCCAATTCATGTTATGTATATAGCGATCACTTAACATGTTCAAACCCCCCTTACAATAAAGAGGGCCTCTTTCAGCCCCCCTAACACTATTTTTTAGTGTCCGCAATAGGTATGCTTGCTATAAGAGCTATCTTTTCTTTTTGGGTCTCCATCTTCACCTCTAGCTCACTCGAATCAAATTCTACATAATTAGAGATAACCTCAATTAGGTCTCTTTTCATTGCCTCGAGTGTTTCTTGAGAGACGCTAGCCCGATCTTGGATTAGGACAAGGCGTAACCTTTCTTTAGCAGCATCCTTACTCCCTGAATCCAAACCAAAAAATTTTCTAAAATCAAACATACCCACCAGCCCCTTACTGAGCAAGCCCAAAGAACCGCATTATCGCACCGAAAAAACCATTTTGATGCTCATCATCAAAAGGAATGTCTTCTCCTAGCAATCTTGCTGCAGCATCGCGATAGGCTTGGGCAACGCTATTTTTATTATTTAGAACAATTGGTTCTCCCTTATTTGTGGAAACAATGACAGACTCATCGTCAGGAATGACACCAAGGACACCAATGCGTAGAAGATCTTGAATATCAGAAACATCTAGCATCTCTTTTTTCCTTACCATATCCATACGAATGCGATTGACGACCATATGCATCTTCTCAGTAGGAATATTACCTTTTTTGTCCAATAAACCCACTACTCTATCTGCATCTCTAACAGAAGAAATCTCTGGTGTCACAACAATAATTGCTTCGTCTGCACTAGTTATTGCATTGAGAAAACCTTGTTCAATACCTGCAGGACAGTCAATTAACACATAATCAAATTCTTCTTTAATATCAT
>DUTE01000079.1 GCA_012842235.1 Bacillota bacterium | reverse complement strand
TTCCCATTGTTCTTCTTCTATTAACTGTACACCAATTTTATAAGCACGACTGGCGTTTAAGTTTTTAAAGAAAAAATAGGACCCAATTCCCAGGATAATTAAAACAACTACTGTTATTTGAAGTGCTTTCTTCTTCCATTTTCGACGATAAAATTCTTCGTCGCCTATCTTTCTTTTTTCTTCGTCCAAAATTAACACCTCCGGAATATCTCTTTCCAATGAAATGGGGTACCGGCTCATAGTACCCTCTTTATTATAATTATACCAGATGGAAACTGCTTTTCCTGCTTGAAGAGAGGCTCTAAAGAGGATAATTATTGCCGCTTGTCCTCTAACAGGTAAAACTGACTATTGCAGGAGTTTGATTTTTAAAGGGGAAATGATAAAAAGGCTCAGGTGCCCAAGATATGGGAGAATAGGGAAGCAAGGGCTATGATTAATCATAGCTAAACTGCACGGTCGCGCCACTGTATCTAGGGAGGTAAGTTGGCCACTAGACCAAAAACAAAAAGAGACAAGTATCAAGTCTCAATTTAGGAAGGCCAACTAAAATGCCGATGAACTAGGAGTCAGGAGACCTGCCTGGGTCAATAAACACTTCTTCGCGCAAAGGAAGGTGTCGTTATGAAGACGATAAAAAAAGGGACATTTATTGCACTGTTGTTTTTATTGGTTTCAGTTTTTGCTCTAGGTGTATCGATAACTGATGTTACAGGGACAAGCCTTAATATTTCTACACCTCCAAAACGTATAGTTGCATGTGTACCATCAGACTCTGAGATGCTTTTTGATCTTGGTCTAGGGGATAAAGTAGTTGGTGTAAATGATTGGGCAAACTATCCAGAAGCAGTTACCCAAATTGAAAAAATTGGCGGCAGCCCTCTAAACATTGAAAAAATTATCTCCTTAAAACCAGATGTAGTTTTAGCTAATGCAGGTCTAGTTCCTCAAGAGATAGAGAAAATGAGAGAACTTGGCCTAGTTGTTTTGGCAATTAACCCTACTGATCTTGATTCGACTTTGGAAACGTATCTCCTTGTAGGTAAAGCTTTTGGTGTAGAAGTCGAGGCTCAGCAATTAGTTAGCGAATTGACACATAGGCAAACTAAGATTTTACCTCTAGAGAAAAAGCCTAGGGTATTTGTGGAGATATGGAACGATCCTTTAATGACTTCTGGCAAAGGCTCCCTTTGGGATAGTCTTATTGAAAAAGCAGGGGGAGAGAACATTGGAGCATTGGCACAAGGTGCCTATCCTGTCTTTAGTATAGAAGAACTAATCAAACAAGACCCAGATTTGATTATTCTTACTAATTTTAATTTAGAAGAAGCAAAAAATCGCCCAGGCTATACTATATTAAAGGATAGGCTTATCGAGGTTGATCCTAGCTTGTATACCTATCCAACAAAAAGACTTTGGGCAGGGTTGGAGAATTTATATGAGATTTTTCAAAAGATACAGTAAGATATTTATTATTCTCTCTCTTTTCTTGTTAATATCTATTGTGCTTGCCTCAAGCCTGGGAGCGGTTAAGCTCCCAGGCAAATGGATA
>DUTE01000078.1 GCA_012842235.1 Bacillota bacterium | reverse complement strand
GATTCAATAGGTTTATTATTAGTTAGTGAAATATGGTGTTTGATTTGTGCTACTTTTAGCATAACACATCCTAAAGAGGTAGTCCATTTAAAGCTGGTTAAGAAAAGACTTTCCGCAGTGGAATCATGCTTTAAATGGACTACCTCTTTAGGATGTGTTATGCTAAAAGTAGCACAAATCAAACACCATATTTCACTAACTAATAATAAACCTATTGAATCTCCAAACGTAGGTAATTGTACACTACTCATTAGTGTTTTGAGTGCCTTATCTTAAAGTGCATCTGGAGGTTTTGTACTGTGAAACGATTGATAGCTAACCCCGAAAAAAAACTTTTACGTACTGTTAATGGTGATATCTATGCACGCTACCCTGTGAAGACTCATGTTGTTAAAAATGGTGACGATCTTCTTGAAGTTATGAATAAATATGTACGTCCATTTGTCAAACCTAACGATATCATCTTTGTTAGTGAAAAAATGGTTGCCATTACACAGGGAAGAGCTTATTGTATTGACGATATCAAACCTTCCTTTACTGCTAAATTCCTTTCCAAATTTGTCTATAAATCTCCCTATGGCATAGGTCTAGGTAGCCCCTGGACTATGGAGCTTGCTCTTAGAGAAGTTGGTTATTTTCGAATACTTTTTGCGGCTTTTGCAGCTGCTATAACTAAACCCTTTGGTATTCGGGGTGTCTTTTATAAGATAAGTGGGAGAAAAATAGCTGCTATTGATGGACCCTGTTCTTATACTCTACCTCCCTATAATAAATACGCAGTTTTAGCTCCACTTAATCCTGATAAAGTTGCCAAAGAGATTAGTGATAGCTTAGGTGCAACAGTTGTTATTGTCGATGCTAATGATTTAGGTGTAGATATTATCGGTAAATCAAGTAAAAACATCAGTAATGAGTTTATTAAAAATGCGATTCAAGATAATCCTTTAGGTCAATCGGCTCAACAAACCCCTATTGGCATTATACGAAAAGTTAAAATTAAACTTAAGTTACCAATGCCAAAAAAAAAATCCAGTCAGGCCATAGGTACAAAGCAAGCTAGATAAACTGGATAAGCCTTTAATAAAGATTAAAATTCCGTTATAGAAATAAAGGGAGCACGCCTAAGGCTGCTCCCTTTGTTATACATAACCCCTAGTTTTTAATAATGTTCTTAAAAGAAACCGCCCTTACCACCGTTCATTGTTGCAATAACAAGTAGGATCAATATTAGAAACAATCCGAAAGCCGATTGCTCATTGCCTGCTGATGCCATCTGCCAATCCCCTTTCTAACTGTACTGGTTATATAGATATGGCGACTCTCTCTTTAGTGACATATGTCTGAAGTACCATAATTAAGTGACAATGCTCCTTTAATTAAAAGCAAAATAGACAATCAGACTAAAGCTACAAGAGTCATAGAGCTCCCCACGAAACTGGAAGGTCATCACATAGTTTTTTGCTGCTATCTAGTACAATTGGTCTATTTTTAAGGATAAAGCTTTAGTAGAGCAAGTTAGAATAGCACTTTAAGAAATCGGATCAAGTGCAACCTTTAGAAAAATGTTATAAGCATTCAAAAATTAGTTGTCGATCTATTAATACTTTTTATCTGGCCATTCTCTTAAAAAGACGGTTTTTTCGTTTTCTTTGAAAAACTTATTATTTGTTCTACTATTAACAAGGACTTCTTTTACGATTTACGAATATCTAATGGTAGGCCTAATATTAGTTGGCTTTCTGATGCGTTACTTTTTTTTAGAAAGGAGTAAGAAGAAAAATAGCTGTAATTTTTGTTGGTTAATATCAATTAAAGCTTGTTTCTGTTCAAATTACAGGGGGTATAAAAATGTGGTATTTATTACTTGCTATTTTACTAGTTAGTAGCCCATGTGCTAATGCTCAATCTGATGCAGGACTTTTTTCTAAAAACAATCAACGAGCTTATCTGCACATCCCTTGGGAAGGAAAAACTGTGTCTTGGGAATTCATGTTAAAAAACTGGGGCATTTGGAATATCTATGCTGTATCAATAAACAAAGAATATATATCTGGAACTTCTGGAACAGATTGGGAATACGTCTATTATGGTAAACCGGTTAATGGTAAAGAGCTCGCCTGGATGGGTGGCAACCACGGTAATGAAGTACTTAAAACCCTCGATTTTTTTGTTGATGGAAAAAAAATCATAAATGGCACTTATAAAATCCATAAGAATCTTACAATTGTTGAAACCACTGATCTTGTATATCCAGAAGGTGAACAAGTTGTCGGCAGTGTCATTAGGAAATATGTAATCAACTTAGAAGAACCTAACAGATTTGATTTTTCACAAGAAACTACTTGGCATACTGACATGCTAATTGACAGAGCCTATATGTGTATGTTGCCGATGATGAAAAAACACGGAAGACATTTTGTCATGGGCAATGCTACTGGAAGCTTTGAAGATAATATTAGAACCGATGGACGTAAAGGATGGCAAAAGGCCACCGAAACCTTCATGTATGGTGATTATGGATGGGGTATGATCGCTGGAATAGATAGCTTAGAATCTGTAGATAATTTTAAAAATACATCGGCTGGAGCACTCATTTGGGATCTATCTACAAATCAAATAAAACTATACTATCCTCGTGCCTATCAGATGGGACTAATTCCCGTAAAAGGTGGCACAGTTTGGGATAGCAGTAGCTATTTTCTTGTTGTTCCTACAGAAAAATAGAATTTAGCCTAAAAGATTGAGCTAACTTAGTACAAGTGTATAAGGTAAAAAATAACAATTTATCTAATCAGTTAAGAAAGCACTAGAGTAAATTCTCTAGTGCTTTCCTTGTCTGCACAAAAAAGCAAACTCACATGGGATAAACCCTAATCGAAAAAACCAAGAAGAAATTACCTCCAAAATAGAACACATAATCAAAGCAATAACAGACGATCTTTTATAGACCCGCTTTTTCTGCTTCCCATTCAATTAGAGAGTAGATTTGCAACGCTAAAATAGTAATAAGAACAAGAGACCTTATCCGTTTTTCGGTGTGCACGAATAAAGACCTAACTTTAATTGTAGATTTTAATCGCGGAATCTTGATTCTATGCCATTTCTGCTTTTATATAATACTAGTAGTTCTTCAGCATTGCAATCTCTTCTGTTGGTTATTAGTGTGTAGACACCATCCTTAGCCTTTAGCTTATCTAACACGTCATTTTTCCAACTCCAGGAGAATGTCATAATGCCATCTGTATCAACAATATCAAAGGCTATTGCCTTTTTGTATTTTAAAAAAGGACCACCGAGAATTTTGTTAACTTTGTTCAAAACAGCACAACGTGTTTTAAGGTGATAACGGTTTATTCCAGCTTTGACCTTGTCAAGCTGTTCTGTTATTTTGGCGATAGCTTTCTCTCTAGTCTTCTGATCTTTACTTGCTTTGCTAGAGGAACAAACACGCCATCGAAACCGGTACTTTTTACACTATCATAGCTAGCGACCATATTAAAAAGCTCACATCCGTAAAAGAAACACTTACATCCGTAAATCCTAGAAAAACAAACTTCAGCCATTATCCCACTTAATCGTGAAAAAATAAAGCCTACCTAAAAATGAATAGGCAGGCTTTAATAGACCGTACTGACATAAAACAATGTAGAAAGCTTATTGAATTGTATGTAGACAAATTAGTTGTAAACAACAATGAAATCAGACTATTTCTTAAGTTTTGGATTTCGGATTAGTGGTGGAGGCGGTGGGTGTCGAACCCACGTCCGAAGAGACGACCATAGCCACTTCTACGAGCGTAGCCTAGCTACTTATTTTTCGCTTTGAAGAACAGCCGCTAGACAGGCCTCTCCATCGCTACACCCTTAAAATCTTTCGCTTTGGCCTTAGGGTAAAGACCTAAGCGGCAACCTGTTAATTTGATGCCCTATTGGATAGCCACAGGTTTACTACCCAAGGACAGCCGCTTTTAATTAAGCAGCGTAAGCTAAATTATCGTTGGCGTTTATTAACGCGTTCCACCTTTTTAACGAGTTTGTGGAGAACTCGACTCGCTGCGACTACCATCATAACTCCCCGTCGAAGCCAAATCGCCCCCGTGTAACACTATGATATCGTTTATCAAGCCATCTGTCAATAATTGTTGCGTTCTTTGATAATCCGTTCAGCCCGACGTTTAGCATCTCTTTTAGCAATATCTTCTCGTTTATCGTAGAGCTTCTTTCCCTTTGCTAATGCAAGTCTTACTTTAGCCCAATTTCTTTCGTTAAAATAAACCTCTAAGGGAATAAGTGTATAACCCTCCTGCTGGGTCTTGCCAATTAAAGTATTGATTTCTCTTTTACTCAATAAGACTTTCTTAGGCCGAAGAGGATCATGATTATAGATATTTCCCTGCTCATAGGTACTAATGTGCATATTGTAAATATAAGCTTCACCATTATGAATAGCAGCATAAGCTTCTTGTATGTTACAACGACCAAGCCTTAATGACTTAACCTCTGTTCCTTGAAGTACAAGACCAGCCTCAAATGTCTCTTCAATAAAAAACTGATGTCTGGCTTTGCGATTAACTGCAACCTTTTTAATGTCTCGCATATTAGCCACCTCTACATTCTGTAGTCAAAGCGAGGAAAGGTATTCTTACCTCTCCTCACTATATTCTAAAGCAAAAGATGTTGAGGAAATAGTGTCACCCATGCCCACTGTACTTATAGGGTTAGGAATGACGTGAGCAGGCACCACTAAAAGATAGTGATCATCCTCTTCATGAATACCTGTCTCTAAAAACTCCTCGGCAAGATTCATCTCTTTTTTAATTCCAATAAGCTGTTTAAAACCAATGTCTGATAAAGGATACTCTCCCGCTTCCTTAAGTTTCTCTGCTAAGGCAAATCCTCCATATATAGCTTTGAGAGCATTGACACAAGACGCATAAAGACAAGCTTCTCGACATCTTTCAGGTGATATATGATAAGATTTCGAAATAATAACCACATAATATCCTAGATTGTGTACATGTAACCTCTTCAAATTCATTTTTCGTAGAATAGGTAGTGCTGCTTTATAAAGAGTATATGCTCTCTCTGATGCCTCTAGAGCCTTCTTTTCTTCTACAAAATTAAAATCATCTAAAACAAGTTTAATCTCATTTTCGTTAATTCCAAAACTCTCAATTTCATTGCCAATTAACTCAAGGGTCTTTGCTTCTAGATTTCTTGCTTTCATCGGCACATATTCATAATGAAATGCTAAGTTTTCATTCTCTTTGCGCAAAAGTCTTATCTCTTCAATTGATTTTTCTAAATATTCCTCATATGACCTACCATCTGGATTCATCTCGGAAATATAGTGATAACCTGCCATAAAAGCTAAATCAAATTGTTTACCTAACTCAGGAAGATAGGGCATTATTTCGTCAGGAAATGACATAATGGCATTCTCTGGTCGTGTAGCCAAAATGACTCGGTTTGCTCTTGGGGTTGTTACAGTTATATCACCTAGCTTGATGGTTAAATCCTTAGCATATTCGAAAATCCAGTTTATTTTGCACTGATCATCTGAAACTTGATTCGGTTAAAAAAGT
>DUTE01000077.1 GCA_012842235.1 Bacillota bacterium | reverse complement strand
TTCGTTCAAACAATCCTTTAAACTTAAACTGAAAAAACATGCTGTTTAAATAACCTGCTAGTTTCTTTTCGTTCTACTTATATACCTCGAAACCTCTCTTTGAACTCCAAGTATACTGGATAATGAGAAAATCTCTCAAAAAGAAGCCCTAAACCATTTATATTTGCACCAAAAAGCATAAAACGTTTTTTTAGTCAGCGACATAGCGACATTTAGTTATTTTGTTTTAATCTATCTCCAATAACTCTACGGATATTCTTCCTAGCTCTAGCTTCGGGTTTTCAATTTTTAAGATATTAACCATTAGTACTTGAATCCCTGAGGTTTTAAGCTAGATTAATCTTTTCTGAATTTACATGTTCACAAAAAGCAACGAGCAAAGATAGATTAATAAAGATTAAAGATCTAAGGGGTAACCCCTTTTAGGTAGTATTTTGAGTGAAAAATTTTCTCCTTTCTAAACACCAGTTAAAAGAGGTTTTGAGAATACTTTTCCAGAGAGCCCAAGTATACTATTGCAGGAAAGTAATACCCCAAGAGCGAATAATTTTTGTAAGAGTAACAAATATTTGGGGAGGTAAAACGAATGTACCGAAAAAAATATTTTCCAGCAATTCTAAGTCTTCTACTTATAGCAATCTTAAGTACAGCAGTTTTTGCTGAAAAAATTGTTGTCTGGACATGGTATGATGGGTTGTTGGGTCAAGTTTTTAAACAGTTGGTTAAGGACGATTTTGAAGCAAAAACCGGTATACAGGTCGATCTACAGACTGTACCTATTGCCGACATGAACAGTAAGCTACTATTGGCTGTTTTAGGTGGAGATGCTCCTGATGTAGTTGAGCTTTACTCTAACCAAATCGTCGAACTTGGTGTCCGTGGTGCTTTAAAAAACTTAAATGGTATGCCTAAACTAGATAAGGTACTTGAACAGATGCACCCTGGATTAATGAGACAGCTTACCTATAAAAATGCTGTATTTGCTTTACCTGGAGAGGCTAATTGGACCTGGACTTACTACCGCACAGACATACTCCAAGAAATCGGTTCCGAGATGCCGCAAACATGGGACGAACTAAAGACACTTTCAAATAAATTAAGAGCAAGAGATATGGAGATCTACTACGACTATCAGGGAGATGCTGCCTCTCGCATTACAGGTAGATTCTTGCCTTTTGTTTTCCAAAGAGGTACTGACATCTATTCTGCAGACGGTAAAAAATCTAACCTTGATGATCCTGTAGTTATTGAGGCATTTAAAGAGTTTACCTCTTTATATACAGAATATAAACTACCTCTCGAAGACCCAGGATTCCAGACATTTACTGATGGAACTACGCCAATTCAGATCTACCAAAACTGGTACTACTCAGTCTTTGATAGAGCCGCTCCACAGATCGCTGGCAAATGGGCTTTAGCAGAAATACCTGGTACAAAGAGAAAAGATGGCACTATCGATCGCACCAATACTGGTAAGATGTTAACTTGGGCTATGACAGAAACAACGAAGAAAAAAGATGCTGCTTGGGAGTTTATGCAGTGGGCAGTTTCACCTGAATTTACTTCCAAATTTGCTAAGCTTACCTATGATAGTCCAGAAAAATGGCATCTCTTCTTTGCAACTAAAGACTCTATCGATAAGTCTGGTTTCCCTGCAGAAAATATCGATATTGCTCGTAGAGCTTTGGCCAATTGCCAGATGCAAAGAGCTATTGTCGGTGGTTATG
>DUTE01000076.1 GCA_012842235.1 Bacillota bacterium | reverse complement strand
TAACAACATCACCGGTAGATCAACCCTAAGGCTTTCTCTTCCTATAGGCAAAGGATTAATAAGAGAAGAAACCCCTAAGACAGCTGTCATATTAAGAAAATTCGCACCAATTATATTTCCCACAGAAACATTCTGGTACCCTTTTTTTATCGCTGTAAGTGATGTAACTAGCTCTGGTAATGATGTTCCTACTGCGACTATAGTTAGACCGATAACCATTGGCGAAACACCTAAGGCCTCAGCAATACTTACAGCCGCATTCACCATAAGCCTACTTCCAAAGACTACAGCCATAGCTCCACCGATAAATTTAATAGTAAGTAACCATACAGGTGAATCATCTGTCTCTACTTTTTGGTCTTCGTTAGGCGAAGTTTTAAAAACATAAAATACATATATAATCAAAAGACCAATTAAAAAGATACCCTCTTTAGGCTTAACCTGACCATCTAGTGCAAAAAGACTTAAAAGAATACCGGAAGCTAACATAAAAAGAGCTTTACTTGAAAACTTTTTATCTTTAATCTTTAGTGGTTTTATTATAAGAGACAAGCCAAGAATTACTGCTGTGTTAAAGATAACTGAGCCCACTGCATTACCTACAGCCAAATCAGCGTTATTTAGATATGATGAATAGCTAGATACAGCAAGTTCAGGAAGTGTAGTAGCTAAACTTACAAGAGTTGCACCAATTAATACTTCACTCATCCCTGTTCTCCGAGCAACTTCTACCGCAGCATCAACAAAGTAGTCAGCACCTTTTATTACTAAGACTAAACCAATAATTAACATAATAAATGAAAGAACCAATTACTACACCTTTCCCTTCTCTTCCCTGTGAACACTCTCTTAGAAAAAGACTACTAAAGTAGTTAGGAGATTAGATCATTTTACTAAGGTTTTTTTCTCTTCTTCCTCAGCGATACTTGGTGGACTAATAATCGTTACTGTACCATTATCAATTGCTTTATTGGGGATAACAAAAAGATTCCCCTTATCATCGCGTATTCTAGTTTTTCTCATATCAATACTTTCAACAACTCCTGTAACCCCTGCAGCAGTAACTCTTGAACCCAACTGAAAATCATCATCGGCTATCAATGATACGCCACTAAAAAGATCACCTACAATACTCGATGCAGACGTGGCTAAACCCATCGCAACTAAAGCAAGTGAACCACTAAAAGCTAACGAAACTTCGGTAAAACCTAACACCTTAAAAATTGCTGCGATTACAATAATCCAGCCTGCAAACGTAAGTACTGATCCTAAGAGGTTGACAAGAGCCTTATCAAGTCTTCCTCGCATCAAAAGTTTTTCAAATAACTTTTTTAGATTGCCAATAAGTAACCAACCAACAAAGAAGACAATAGCTGCCAAAATTATCTTGTTTAGCATCCCTACTGCCTGACCTTTAACATTTGTTACAAAATCTGGTTCTACAGGTACTTCAGGTAAATAACCTGTTAAAGAAGTTAAATCCATTGCTAAGCTTAAGCTTTACACCTCCGATTATTTTTTACTTACACCTAGTTGAATTTTCTAGGAATATTTGTTATATTAGCTACTCTGCTTCGGTTACCCTTTTAATTTAATCTTTGATTTATAGTTTTTCATTTTTTTCAAGGAGGTATATAAATGATACCTGAAATCCATGGTGCGTTGCGGCGCAATCTTATCTTTTTACCAAAAGTAGTGGAAGAAGCATCAGGCATACGCATTAACGGAAAACTTATAAAATCTTTACTGTTTTCT
>DUTE01000075.1 GCA_012842235.1 Bacillota bacterium | reverse complement strand
CCCTCATTAATCAGGTTTTTTCATTTTTGTCTGGGTGAACCAATAGACCTGCAGGCTTATTGACAACGAGTATGTTCTCGTCTTCATAAACTACATCTATGTTTGTAGGAACATTAAGAAATAGATCATTACCTTCTTCGACTTTTAACTCAGGAACTTCTATCTTATCTCCTTCTTTGAGTCTATAGTTACCCTTTACTTTTTTCCCATTTACTTTTACCTTCCCGAGACGAATTAACTTATAGATCTCACCTAAAGGAGTAGATACAAATCTTTTTCGCATAAATCTATCAAGACGCTGGTTTGCCTCATTTTTTGTTATAACTTCCATAAGCTCATAAGCTCCCTCCCATAATACACTAGACACCTTTACTCCCCTGCTTTTAAGCCTTAATTATTTACTTAGAAGCTTATTCCTAGAACACCTAAAACATATAGACCTAACTATATTATACACCGAGAAACCTATTTCCTAAAATTCTCAAACTTTAGATGTCTATAAACAGAGATGTTTGGGGGTCTAGAATTAAATTGGTAAATACCCAAGTGAACAACTGATAAAAAGGTTCATCTATAATATAGCCAGAAAATATTAAAAGGAATATAAAAATGAGTAAACCTAAATTATATGTTAGTTTAGTCATAGGCTCTGATTGTGATATGGAATCCATTGCATTACGATCAACCCTTGAATAGTTCGGGGTAAAAAGACCAAATGATCTTGTAGACGTGTTATCTAGTAAAGATTGCGAAGGGAAGCATTGGCAATTGCAAGGTCTATCGACCACAAAACCTCTAAGTATCAAATCTATACATCCTAAGAAATAAAAGCACCTGTTCAGGTGCTTTTTCCACCGAATCAATATTATTCGATAAAAATCCAGAAAGTAATATTTCACCAAACATGCTCTTTTGCTGAGCCTAAACTTGGCCGACCATCATCTGTACTAAAAATGAAACAATAACAACTAATGCAGAGATAATAAATCCATGTAACATTGGGAAGAAACCGGATTTAGCAAGGTCGTTAAAATTGGTTTTTAGACCTATTGCACCTAACGACATAACCATTAATAGTTTACTCGTCTTGGTAAGAAAACTACTCATAACAATAGGAATGATCCCAGTACTATTAACACCCACAAGGGTTAGAAAAAGCAAAATAAACCAAGGGAATATTTTTTTTATATCTATTTTTTTCTTCTCATAATCAGTCGCCAAACAACCATTATCAGTTGTTTTTATAGCTTTTCTTTCAAGACGTTCATTTATATAAGAAAATATAAGTACAATGGGGACAATTGATAGAGTGCGTGTAAGTTTGACAATAACAGAAAAACTTCCAGCTACATCTGAATAAGCATACCCTGCAGCAACAACTGATGAAGTATCATTAATTGCTGTACCAGCCCAAAGCCCAAAGCCTAAATCAGACATTTGAAAATACCTACCCATAATAGGAAAGAGAATAACCATAATTATGTCAAAAATAAATGTTGCTGAGATAGCATAAGCTATATCACTTTCATCTGCATCAATAACGGGCGCAATAGCTGCAATTGCTGAACCGCCACATATACCAGTTCCTGCAGAAATAAGTCCTGATAATTTCCAATTCATCTTAAATAGTTTCCCTAGTAAATATCCTCCACCAAAGGCTGTTACAAGTGTAAAGATCATAACAATTAAAGAAAACTTACCTACTTCTAATACCTGAAATATATTTAGCGAAGAGCCCATTAAAATAATAGCAATCCGTAAGATTCTCTTGGCAGTAAGATCAAAACCATAAAATAAACTATCACATCTACTTAGTAAAGGATTTAACATCATACCGATTAATAAAGCAAATACTCCAGGCCCGATAATACCATAAGGGACAAGCTTGCTGAGGCTAAATGATACATAAGCAAGTAAAACTGTAAAGAGTATACCTGGTAGAGATTTTTTGACAATTGACACAAAACCAACCCCTTGTTGAAAGATTGACTTGATTTTACCATCTTAATTGCATAAAATAAAATTATATATTTTTATGTTTGTATAAGTAGTTGTTATAGATAAATAAAGGATGTGAATTAGGGGTTGGACTTTCGTTTAGAATCGTTCTTACTTGCATGTAAATACCAAAGCTACACCAAAGCTGCAGAAAAGTTGTGTATAACACAACCAGCAGTTTCTCAACATATTCAATTTCTTGAAAATCAGTATGGTTGCAAACTATTAGAGTACAATAACAAAAAGTTGACCCTAACAAAAGCAGGTGAAGTTTTTTACAAATATGCTCAAAATGCTAAAGCAAATGAAAAGATAATTAGAGAAAAACTTCACGCCTTAAGCCAAGCCCAAAAACCACTTAAATTTGCGGCTACCTTAACTATTGGCGAGTTTACTATTGCACCCGTATTAGGAGATTTCATAAAATCCTTTACAGATTACAATATTACCATGTATGTTGATAATACTGAAACAATACTTAAGATGCTACAAAGGGGCGACATTAGCTTTGCCTTAGTTGAAGGACTTTTTGATAAAGCCTATTATAAAAGCCGTCTTTTTAAAATAGCTGACTTTGTTTTAATTGCACCGGTTACTCACCCTTTATGTACAAAAAAGAAGGTCACTTTAGAAGATCTGAAAGATGAAACAATAATAATACGTGAAAAAGGTTCAGGATCAAGAGAAGTATTAGAGAGAGGACTTTTTGATATAAACTACACTTTAGAACATTTTGGCAAAATTATTGAAATCGGTAATGTTAACGTCATTAAGCAAATTGTTAAAAATGGGTTAGGTTTAAGCTTCATGTATAGAGATGCCGCTATCAAAGAGATAAAAAACGACCTTTTAGCTGAGGTAAAACTAGCTGATTTTGCCATCCAACGTGAATTTAATTTTATCTATCGGCAGAATAACATCTTGCAAACTAATGTCGATCAGATTTACTCTTTTTTTGTTTCTAAGTTATCCTAATAAACCGATATCTTCAAAGAAGTAAACAAAGCCTGGTTTTGCAACCAGGCTTTCTGTTTTTAAATATTCACTCTGTACTGGAAAAAGTTTTTTAACTTACCCCAAAAAGAATCGTCTCGATAATTTACCTTAATTTTATCGTTGGTGGGAGAAAAAAGTTCTATACTATCTATATTTAGTGGCATTAATTCTACATTAATTAGCATCCTTTGGATGGAATCTCCAATATTTCTAATTTCAACTAAATGAGCCGTACTGATCTGTTTTAACATGGCAAGATTAGTAAGTCGATTTAAGATATCATCTAAACCTCTTTCAACCTGGCTACCTCTTGAAAAGCTATTTACCTGTTTTTTCAAGAGTAACACTTCGGAAAGAAGTCCTTTAATACTTGCTATAGTCCTTGTATCTAAACGATAAAACAGATTTGGATTGGGGTTTTGGCCGAGAATTCGATTAAAATTACCTTCGATCTCTTTTACATCAGTAAGGAGATCTTCAAGTGACCTTATAATTGGCAAACGATTTTTTACAGTAGGTATTAACTCTAAATTATGCCTTCCCTTAGTTAAATAAAGTTCTAAGTAAAATGTTTCATTTTTTTGTTTACCAACAATTGGTGAGTAGAGATACCAATAGTTAGAATCTCTCCTTTGGCCACCATCTGTAGGTTGAAAGACTAATACTTCTGCCTCTTTGTATGGCAATTTACCATCTAAAAGAAGCATTCTCTCTGAGTGGACAAATCCCTTATACCCTAATCTACCTAAAGGGTTTTCCAGTAAAGGAATATCCCCAAGTGCATAGCGAAAAGCAACACGATAATAGCCCTCTTCTTCTACATCAAATTCCCATATAACACCGTTTCCAGGATACCGCCAGCGACCTAGGGCATTGTAATCACGAACTGGATCTGCTTCAAGATCCATATAAACCATTGCATCTACTTCACCATATTGATAACGATAGCTAGCTCCATCTAGACTTATTACAGTGTCTTTATTAGGTAGAAGCTCTGTAGGATAAAGCTTTCTGTACTCCAATAGTGACGGTGGGTTTTGATAGGAGGCAATTTTTAGTTGGTTAATGAACCATTTATCACCATTTGGTTTGAGAGTTATTTTGTGAACCCCTTTTGTTAGGTAAATTTTAAAAGGATAATCAGAACGTCCACTCGTATCACCAACAAACCGACTTTGCCAAACAATCGCTGGCGTAGGTGCCAGAGAAGAACTTCTTATCGGCTGAAGCTAAGCAGATCTGCCCTTCCCGTTTTTACCAGAACGAATTAGAAGATAGAGATCAGCCGATAAGAAGTTCTTCTCTGGCACCTACGCCAGCGATTGTTTGGCAAAGTCGGTTTGTTGGTGATACGAGTGGACGTT
>DUTE01000074.1 GCA_012842235.1 Bacillota bacterium | reverse complement strand
TCTATGCTATGAAGGCTCTAGGTGGTGGCTCTCTTATTCCTAAAGCAAAAGAGGCTTTTGAATATATACTTGACAAGCCACATTTTGCATCTGTTGCTGTGGGTATGAGAAGAATTTCTGAAGTAGACTTGAATTTGAAGCTTTTTTCAAGTAAGATACCCAAAGAAGAAGAGTGGCAGAATGTAGCTACTGAACCAAGAAAGCTTCATATAGATTATTGGTGTATAGGTTGTGGAGCTTGTGCGAGGCGTTGCAGACAAGGAGCGATTAAGATTATAAATGGTAAAGCGGTGGTTGATCATAAAAAGTGTGTTCGCTGTGCCTATTGTGCTTCTGTTTGCCCAGAGTTTGCAATAAAGGTGGTTTAATAATGCGTTATGTAGGCCTCGATCTTGGTGAAAAAACGATAGGTGTAGCTGTCTCTGACCCTTTATTAATATCAGCACAACCTCTTTGTGTGATTTGGAGAAAAGAGGATAAGGCTAGCGATATCCAAGAACTAAAAAAAGTTATCGAACCGTATCATCCACTAGAACTAGTTCTTGGTTTACCTAAAAATATGAATGGCACAGAAGGCCCTAGAGCAGATGCTACGAGAGATTTTGCCGAAAGCCTTCAAGATGCCGGTTTTACAGTTCACCTTTGGGATGAGAGACTCAGCACGATGGCTGTTGAGAGAGTATTGATCGAAGCTGATTTATCAAGGAAAAAGCGAAAGAAAGTAGTCGATCAAACAGCAGCAGCCTATATTTTGCAAGGTTTTATTGATAGGCTAAAAGTAGATAAAGAGCCTAATAAGGAGTTTTGAGCAGATTCTTAAAGCTTAAAAACCTTTATGCTTTTGAGAAGAGCTCATTTTATAAAAACTCGAAGGAAAAGACACTACCTTCTGCTAGCCTTTGCTGGTAAAAAAGGTGTCATTATGAAAGGGATGATACAATGAGCCATGAGCATGGTAAAAACTGCGGTTGTGGACATGACGACGACATTCTAGAAGAAATGGAAGACGATTGCTGCTGTGACGAGTGCGACGAAGATGGCGACGAAGAAATAATTCTTTTAGTCGATGAAGAAGGTCAAGAGCATCCATTTGTGATGTTTTTTGTCGTCGAACTAGATAATAAAGCTTATGCAGTACTAGGTTCATTAGAAGAAGAAGATCTCACTATCATTATGGAGATGGTAGGAGATGAAGAAGATTTAGAACTTCACCCTGTTGAAGACGAAGATGAGTTAGAGCGTGTGATTGATTTTGTTCGTCAAGAACTTGAAAATGAGTTTGACGAAGACGATTTTTAATTGGACTTAATTGCTCCCTAGCCAAAAACTAGGGAGCAGTTTATCAGTATAAAGCCAAGGAGGATGGCAGTTTCTTTGCCAATATGATCATGGATAAAACAGAATTAACCACTAAAAAAAGAAGCAAATTTCCTGTTTTTCCACTTCTTATATTAATCTTCGTTTTTGCCATGGGACATTACTTATACAAACAGCTTTTTGCTCCGAGTGTTTCTAAGAATATTGTCTTTACAGTAAAGCAGGGAAGTGCTTTTAATCAGGTAGCATTAACTTTAGAGGAACAAGGTCATATTCCTGATGCATTTTTGCTTAAGATATATGCAAGACTAACTGGGATTGACTCAAAGCTAAAAGCAGGAGATTTTCTGCTAAAAACTGGGCAAAGCCCGGTTCAAGTAGTAAATAACCTTGTAAATGGCAGTGCTCTTTTGGTACGTCTCACCATTCCCGAAGGATTTACCGCAACTCAAATAGCAAATAGAGTGGGTTTTGATCTACCATCAGTTGATCCTCTTGTCGAACTAGTTCAAGCAAGTAGATTACCTGAATTTGTTATTGCTGATTTTATCAATAATCCCCCTATTTCTCCTGAAGGCTATCTTTTCCCTGATACCTACTTTTATGATAAAGAAAAGCCTCATGAAGTTTATCTAGCCATGTATAAGCAGATGATCAAGGTTTTAGAAAATCTGTTTATAACTTATCCAGATAATCCAATAACTTCTAGACAGCTTACCTTACACGAAGCTGTTATTCTTGCTTCTGTGGTGGAAAAAGAGGCTATGATAGATAATGAAAGGCCAATTATCGCTGGGGTTTTTCTTAGAAGACTTAATAAAGGTATGTTGTTACAATCTTGTGCTACAGTAACTTATGTACTTGAAAAACCGGTAGCACGTTTAACTTATAATGATCTAGCTATCGATTCGCCCTATAATACCTATCTCTACCCAGGTTTACCTATAGGTCCAGTAGGAAACCCTGGGAAAAAATCGCTAGAAGCTGTTTTTAACCCAGAGATGACAAACTATCTCTTTTTTGTGGCAAAAGGTGATGGTAGTCACGTTTTTAGCCACACATACCAAGAACATCTCCGAGCCCAGGTTGTCCATGAAGACTGGCTTAGAGAGAATAGTAAAGCAAGGAATGAGTAGTATGGTAGAACTTCTGTCCCCTGCTGGGACACTTGAGAAGCTTAAATTTGCATTAGCCTATGGGGCAGATGCTGTATATTTGGCAGGAGAACGTTTTGGTCTGCGATTTAATCTCGTCAAGAGTAAAGTT
>DUTE01000073.1 GCA_012842235.1 Bacillota bacterium | reverse complement strand
TAGTTCTTATTGTAAACTGGGAACTCACTTGGTAAAAGTGTTGTTTGGATCGCATTTTTGGAAGCTTTCGGTGCTTCGATTGTTGTAACTTTGGCTATGTACTTCCTTGCCGATCAACCCCTACACATAGCTATGCTTTTTGGTGCTATTGCTGCTGCAACTGCCCCTGCAGCAACCATTATGGTTATTAGGGAAACTAAAGCAAAAGGTACATTTACTGATACACTTCTTGCAGTTGTTGCCATTGATGATCCAGTCTGTGTAATTCTTTTTGCTATCGCTTCTGGATTTGCTTCTTTGACCCTTCACAATGCAGGTGTATCGCCTTTTATGGTCTTTTTAGATTCAATCTTAGGCGTTATTTATGCACTTTTAGTTGGCATTGGACTTGGTCTACTTCTTACCCGGGTTATCCCCAAAATTAAAACCCCAGCAGAGCTACAGACTTTATCTTTGGGCTTAATTATTTTAGGTAGTGGTTTAGCTATTCAATGGAATCTTTCTCCACTTCTTGTAAATATGGCTCTTGGCTCTGCTATTGCTAACCTATCTCATCGTGCTGATTCAGTGATTGATAAAATAACTGCTTTAGATACACCTTTATATGTTCTGTTTTTTACCCTATCAGGTGCATCACTCAATCTCTCATCTCTTAAAGAAATCGGTCTTGTTGGTATAATCTATGTAGTCTTTAGAGTCATTGGCAAAATGCTAGGAAGCACTCTTGGAGCTTATATCTCAGACGCAGATGAGAATGTGAAAAAATACCTAGGCCTTGGTCTTGTGCCACAGGCAGGTGTAGCTCTTGGACTTGCTTTAATTGCAAAACAGACTATGCCCGAGATTGGTGAATTTATCCACCCGGCTATTGTATCGGCAACTGTTATCTATGAACTTATTGGCCCACCTCTTGCTAAGTTTGCCTTAATAAAAGCCGGAGATGCAAAAGCTTAAACTCAAATAAAATATCTACACGTTAGTTTTCTTATATTCACAAACCACCTCTTAGAGATAACCCCTAAGGGGTCTTTTCTTTTAGAGGATTCTTTGTTCTCTCAACCAAATATTAACCGAAAGGACAACGAGATAACGAAAGGAGCTTTAGCCATGGTAAATGCCCCTAAGATTGTTGTAGCTATCGATTCATACAAAGGCAGTCTTTCTTCTTTAGAGGCTGCTTTGGCAGTTGAAACTGGCATTTTAAGAGTTCTTCCTGAAGCAGAAATAGTCAAAATACCTGTTGCTGATGGTGGTGAAGGAACTCTTGATGTTCTTGTCTATCAAACACAGGGTAGATTAATTGAAACTACAGTCAAAGACCCTCTTTTTCGACCAATAAACACCCATTTTGGTCTCTCTAAAGACGGTAAAACTGCCTTTATTGAAGTGGCTAAAGCGGCAGGCTTGACACTTATAGAGACTGATCTAAGAGATCCTTTGAGATCTAGTAGTATAGGTGTAGGCGAACAGATTAAAGCTGCTTTAGATCTTGGCGTAAGAGAGTTTATAATCTGCCTTGGAGGATCTGCTACTACAGATGCAGGTGCCGGCATACTTCACGCACTAGGTGCTAGATTTTATAGCAAAGAAAATGAACTCTTACCTACACCTTATGCGTTAGCTGATCTAGAAAAACTAGATATTTCCAATTTAGATCCTAGGATTAAAGAGAGCACTTTTTTAGTAGCTAATGATGTAGAAAATCCTCTCTCTGGTCCTGATGGTGCTGCATTTGTTTTTGGACCTCAAAAAGGTGCTTCTCAAGCGGAATGTGAATTTATAGATAATTTCCTTACTAAAATAGGTAAAATATATGAAGTAAATTCTGGTAAAAAGATTCTTGATGTAAAACAAACAGGTGCTGCTGGAGGTATTAGTGCTTCACTTCTTGCTTTTTTCAATGCTCAGTTAGTTAAAGGAATCGACCTTGTTCTTGATTTTATAGACTTTGAATCACAAATACAAGGAGCTGACCTTATCATTACTGGAGAAGGCTCATTAGACAAGCAAAGTCTTAAAGGAAAAACTCCTTTTGGCATCTGTAAGAGAGGAAATAAATATAATATCCCGGTAGTGGCTTTTGCTGGCAATGTTGCTGTTTTACCAAAGCTTTTCATAGATGCAGGTTTTAAGGCTGTCTTTTCCATCGCTCCTGGTCCTATAAGTCTGGACTTTTCTCTAAAAAATGCAGAAACCTTATTAGCTTTTCTCGCAGAAAATACTGTAAATCTTTTTTTTAACAATTAATAATGATTCCTAGTTTCATTTGCTCTAAATTAGGGTAATTAGTTAATGAGTAATTCATTAAGGAGGTTTTCTGATGGAAAACATTAATGTTGATACCACTGTGCAGGCTTTGCCGCGCTTAGGAGAAAAAGCACCTGATTTTACTGCTGTTACAACCCACGGTGAAATTAAGTTGTCTGATTATGAAGGTTCTTGGTTGATCCTCTTTTCTCACCCTGCTGATTTTACACCTGTTTGTACCACTGAATTTGTAGCCTTTGCCAATATCCATGATGAACTAGCAAAACGCAATGTAAAGCTTTTAGGCTTGAGTATTGACAGTGTATTCTCACATATTGCTTGGGTACGCAATATTGAAGAGAAAATGCAGGTAAAGGTCCCTTTCCCTGTAATTGCTGATCTCGATATGGCTGTTGCGAAAAAATATGGCATGATCATGCCAGGAGAGAGCTCAACAGAAACATCGAGATGCGTATTTGTTATCGATCCAGAAGGAATCGTCCGAGCTATGATCTATTACCCCTTAAGTACCGGTAGAAATATGGACGAAATGATTCGCCTAATCGATGCCTTGCAAACAACTGATACCCACAAGGTAGTTACCCCTGCTAACTGGAGACCTGGTGATAAGGTCATCGTTCCACCACCAAAGACCCATGACAAAGCAAACCAACGTCTAGGTGAAGCAACTGATGAAGGTTATGAGTGTGTCGATTGGTATCTTTGCAAAAAAGAACTTAAGTAACTACAACTGTTAAATAAACTAACATTGTTTAGTGCCGACTGTAAAATAGTATTTTATACTATTTTACAGTCTTTTTTTAGAGGTATCTTCACACTTTGAAAGAAAACTATGATAAAGATACTGTTTGACTTAGTTATTAGGAGGACGCTTTATGGAAACACGCTTGTTGTATAACTCTATTTTCCAACGTTACTCTTGTCGTGATTTTGCTAGTGATCTTAGCCTTTCTCAAAACACATTAACATCTTTAGAAAAGAGAATCAGCTCGATAAAACCTCTACTACCTTCTGTCCGAACTGTCTTAGTTAAAGAAGGCTTTTCCCGATCTCTAAATAATTATTCTCATCATATTACCCCTGTAGACCAAGGTCTTATCTTTATTGGTAAAAACGATGCTAACTCCCATATAGCCCTTGGCCATATGGGTGAAAAAGCAATTTTATGGGCTACAACACTAGATATAGCAACTTGCTGGCTTAAAGGCACATTTGATCTTGAAGAAGCCAACCAACTAGTAAAACTTTCTGCTGAAGAAAAAATTCTTGCAGTTAGTCCTCTTGGTAGAGAAAAAAAGAACTCAAAAAGGGATAAGCATTTATTAGATCGGCAAAAGTCTCGCAAGCCGGTAAAAGATTTTTTGCAAAGTGACGATCCAGCTCTCTATCCATTGTTTGAAGCCATCCGCTTTGCTCCATCAGCAAATAACCTTTCACTTTGCAAAAAATCTTTTACCGGCTTGCGAGACTTTTGCCGATCTAATAAATGCTTATCCCTTTTTGAGCTCTTTTTTTCTCTACCAAGAGGACTAAC
>DUTE01000072.1 GCA_012842235.1 Bacillota bacterium | reverse complement strand
GATGGTTCTTTAAACTATGATTTTCCTTCAAGAACTTTTCTTGCGTTGCTTAAACCATGTACAACAGCACATTTAAGGGTTATATCACCAATGGTTATATTGGCTTCCTTGATTCCTTTATATCCCCGTACCATCTGAAATTCGGGTTTTTCTGCATCACTTCCCGTTATCAAATAAACAGCTGTACGTAGTGCTGCTTCTGCTACGCCACCAGTAGTACCAAATATTACTGCCGCTCCTGTTGACTCACCTAATGGATGATCAAATTCTCCATCGGCAAGTCTCATAACTTCGACACCTGCAGTGGAAAACATTCTTAGAAGCTCTCTTGTGGTTAAAACTGCATCTACATCATGATAACCTTCTCTTCCCATTTCTTTTCTAGTTGCTTCAAACTTTTTCGCTGTACAAGGCATAATAGAGACCACAAAAATATCTCTCGGATGCCAACCCTGTTTTTCAGCATAATAAGTTTTAGCAATAGCACCAAACATTTGTTGAGGTGATTTACAGGTAGAAAGATTAGGTATCATCTCAGGATAGTTGTGTTCAACGAACTTAATCCAAGCTGGCGAACACGAACTCATTAGAGGAAGTGGACCTTGATTTTTTATCCGCTCAACTAGTTCACTAGATTCTTCCATAACTGTTACATCAGCGGCAAAGTTTGTATCAAAAACCTTGTCAAATCCTAGTCTTCTTAACCCAGAAATCAGTTTCCCGGTAATATCAGTTCCTGGTTCCACCCCGAGTTCTTCAGCTAAACTAACCCTGACTGCAGGAGCAATCTGAACAAGAACTTTTTTCTGAGGATCTAAAATAGCACTCCAAACATTGCCAAGAGCACTTTTTTCTCGTAGAGCTCCTGTTGGACATGCTAATACACATTGGCCACAGTAAACGCAATCACTGTCTTTGAGATCTGTATTAAAAGGCGGAAGAACCATACTACCAAAACCACGGCCAACAAAGTCGATGGCTCCAACACCTTGTATCTCGTCACACACTCTTACACAACGACCACAAAGAACACATTTATTAGGGTCTCTTTCAATAGCAACACTAGAAGAATCTATGGCATAGGTATGTTTTATGCCCTCATAGCGTCTCTCTCTGATACCAAATTCTTGTGCTAATCTTTGCAGTTCGCAATCTCCATTTCGGAGACAATAAAGACATTCATCAGGATGATTAGCAAGCAAAAGCTCAACAATAGTCTTTCTAGCTCTCCTAACCCTAGGAGTATGAGTGCGAATAACCATACCCTCACTTATTGGGTAAGCACATGATGGTACTAAATTACGCATTCCTTCTACTTCGACTACACAAATCCGGCAGGCCCCAGAAGGCACAAGTTTTTCCATGTGACACAAGGTTGGAATTTTGATGCCATGAGACATTGCTGCTTCCAGAATTGTTTGCCCTAATTCAGCTTCAAACGAGACGCCATTAAAATATACTGTTACTTTTGACACATGCAGCCCTCCTTAACTTACCGTAATGGCATCAAACGGACAAAACTCAACACATGCACCGCAACGTAAACACTTATCTGCAACGATATAGTGATTATGCTTTCTTTCACCAACAATTGCACCTTGAGGACATTTCTTAGCACAGATACCACAGCCTCTACAAAGCGTTGGCTCTATGCGATAAACAAGTAATCCACGGCACTGTTTTGCTGGACATTTCTGTTCAAAAACATGGGCTCTATATTCATCCTTAAAATATTTCATCGTCGAAAGAATAGGATTTGGTGCTGTCTGCCCTAGCCCACAAGCGGCTGTATCTTTAATCACATTAGAAAGCCGCTCAAGCTGAGTAATTGTTTGATAACGTTTTAAAGCACTCTCTTCTGTGCCTACCCTATCGCTATTAACTATAACCTCCAATATTTCTAAAAGACGGGCTGTCCCTTCTCGACAAGGTATACATTTGCCGCAAGACTCATTCTTTGTAAAGTTGAGAAAAAACCGTGCTACATCAACCATACAGGTGTCTTCATCCATTACTACAAGACCACCTGAACCCATCATAGCTCCAACTTTTTGCAAAGAATCATAGTCTATAGGTGTATCGAGTAACTCAGCAGGAAGGCAACCACCAGATGGCCCTCCAATTTGAGCAGCCTTGAAACGCTTGTTATTAGGTAGACCTCCACCTAACTCAAAGATAATCTCTCTTAAGCTAATACCCATAGGTACCTCAATAAGACCTGAATTTCTCGTCTTACCTGTTACCGCAAAAACTTTAGTTCCTGGGCTCCTTGCTGTACCTATCTGCTTAAACCAATTCGAACCCTTATCAATAATCATGGCAACATTGGCAAAGGTTTCAACATTGTTAATGTTTGTAGGACAACCCCACAAGCCATAAGTTGCTGGATATGGAGGACGTGGTCTTGGTGCTCCTCGTTTGCCTTCTATAGAAGCAATAAGAGCTGTCTCTTCACCGCAAACAAAAGCTCCTGCCCCCATTTTGACCTTAAGATCAAAGTTAAAACCGCTACCTAAAATATTTTCTCCGAGCATTCCATTTGCTTCAAGATCACTAATTGCCTTTTTTATTCTTTTAATAGCTAGAGGGTACTCTGCTCTGACATAGATATACCCTTCATTAGCACCAATTGCGTAAGCTGCAATAATCATACCCTCAATTACGCTGTGAGGATCTCCTTCTAACACACTGCGATCCATAAAAGCTCCTGGATCACCCTCGTCAGCATTGCAAATAATAAACTTTCTATCTCCCTCTGCCTGTTTTGTAAAGAGCCATTTTTTCCCTGTAGGAAAACCTCCGCCACCTCTACCTCTAAGACCTGAATCGATAACTGTCTCAATTACCTCATCTGGTTTCATCGAAGAAAGAACCTTGCTTAACGCTTGATAACCTCCACGAACAACATACTCTTCTAAAGACTCTGGATCTATAACACCACAGTTTCGTAGTACTATACGCTGTTGTTTGCGCATAATCGGATGTTCTTTTATCGATTTTAAATTCTTTGGCCAATGATAGTTCTTGGGCTCAGTCATAGGTAGTGCACCTAGAACATACCCATCAGGCAAAGCTTCATGTTCAACAAACACATCTAAGATCTCATTGGCTCTTTCTATATTAACCTCAGCAAAAGAAACCCTTGGAAACCCAGGTTTTTTAATATCTACCATTACCTCTTGAGTGCAGAGGCCAAAACAACCTACTTTTTTTATAACAGCAGGAATCTCTCTTTTTTCTAGTTGTCTAGAAATGAAGTTGTATACTTTATCAGCTCCAGCCGCCATACCACATGTCCCCATGCCCACATATACATAAGTCATCTCTGGGTCTTCTCCTAAAAGGAATTTAACCCGTTCTTCTTTTTCCTGCTGGCATTTGCTATTTTGATGGCATATTGGTCCTTCAAGAGCACATTTTACAAGATCTTTGCAAGGCGTCTCTTTAGTATGAGTACAACTATCACAACAAGGTTCAAAAAGACTAAGCACTTTATTTTCACTCCTTTATTTCGTACTCTCTTAGGATCTTTACTATATCTTTTGGCTGCAAACGTCCATGAAAATCTCCACCAACAGTCACCACAGGGGCCATACTACAAGCACCCAAACAAGCAACAGTACTCAATGTATAAAGACCGTCTTGAGTTGTCTGGCCAGATTTTATACCAAGTTCTGACTCTAAAGCTTGCAAGACAAGATCTCCACCTCTTACATGACAAGCGGTACCTGCACACACCTGAACAAGATATTTACCGACTGGTTGTAGTCTAAACTGGTTATAAAAAGTTGCCACCCCATAGATCTTACCTACAGGTATTTTAAGATACTCACTTGTAATATAGAGAATAGGCTTAGGTAAATAACCATAGATACCCTGAGTCTCCTGGAGTATTGGAATTAGAGCTTCTTTCTCACCTGGTGAGTAAGAACGGAATAGTTTCTGGATCTCTCTATCCTGATTTGCTAGAAGATCCCTAGAACAGTTACAAAGTTTACCCACTTTCAATCCTCCCTAGCTGCATAATTATTTGCAAGAACACATATTTAGCTTTGTTTGAACCACGCTTCTAAAGACTCTATCTCTTAAAGAAGCCCTCAAAAAACTAAAAAAAATAAGACTCTTTTACGCCAACCCTCCTTTTTTTCAGATATTCCATCTTTGCAAAGAGAACTAGGTTAAGTAGTCTTAAGCTGCTATGCATGCTAAGTTTTGTAATTGATATTTTTCTATGTAAGATCTTTGATTAGTAGTTTTGTATTTGATAAAGCTACCACCCTAATAATAAATCACCCCTATCTCCTAGCTTATTTAAGAGAAGTATAGATTTAGTAGTGTAAAAATGTCTTTTGCTTGTTAAAAATATAACACTCTCCGGCAAAAAAACATAATATATACTCTCTTGACAACTAAATAGTGTATAACATATTTTCTCCATCTAATCTAACTTCCCTTTTAATAAGTGCAAAATCCCTTTCTTTATGAATTTATTGAATTAACGACGATTCCCAAATAAATTCCCATATCTAACACAGCTTTTAGTGAACTTATTTTACGAAACTTAATTAAATTAGCCCTTTATGTTAATGACGATATAAATTCTAAGTTGTTCAATCTCTTTAAACCTATGTGATACAATTTAAGACGAAAGACAAGCAATACTAATAGGTAACATTAAAAAAACCCTAAATTAGGGTTTTAAAAAGATTAAGGTAGGTGAGAGAGTGAAAAGAGTTTCAATTATTCTTGGTGATATTACAAAAATGAATGTTGATGCCATTGTTAATGCTGCCAATCCCTCTCTTTTAGGTGGAGGTGGGGTTGATGGAGCTATACACAAAGCTGCAGGTCCTAAACTATTAGAAGAATGCAAAACTTTAAATGGTTGCCTTACTGGGGAAGCAAAAATAACTAAAGGCTACAATTTACCTGCTCAATATGTAATTCATACTGTAGGGCCTATCTGGCAAGGCGGAAAAGCCAATGAACCTGATCTTTTAAGTAACTGTTATAAAAACTCTCTAAAACTAGCTGTTGAAAATGGTATTCAAGAAATTGCTTTTCCCTCAATCAGTACAGGAGCCTATGGCTACCCTGTCAAACAAGCTGCTCAGGTTGCCCTTAAAACAATATTAAACTGTCTTCGGCAAAACTCCGGTATAAAAAATGTATATATGGTCTGTTTTGACAAAGAAACCTACAG
>DUTE01000071.1 GCA_012842235.1 Bacillota bacterium | reverse complement strand
GCGTATGATCTGACTCGGTAGAGTGGGTTAGCTGACGGGTTAGGACTCCCAAGTAGCCCCTCTTAAAAACTGAAGATTCACCCCAAAAACTTGTGTCCCCCACTGCCATGGTGGTATTCGGAGATATCCTGCTTTATGATACCATAATTAAGTTAAATGGTAAAGTAAACAATTATTTACTTGATTATTAACTTAGATTGAATTTCATTTTTTTCGTTACTCGCACATGGTTTTTTTTACTTGTATGACAAAAAGTATGCCTCTTTGCAGACAGCTATATCACTTCCACTCTTTTCTAGCTAGGAGAATCATTAATAGGGCATATTGGCTTATTTTCTGTACTTACAGCACTCTTTATTCGATTGAGAATAACCTAATACCAAAGTTAGTCATTAGGGAAGGAGTAAAGTTATGGACTGTTGTAAATCTTCAAATCATCCTAATTATACTAATAGCCAATCTGCACTTTGCACTGATCTAAGTAATCCTTGCCAAGCATATCTGTGTTTTCCCGCAATTAATTATGTAAAACCCTCAATTTATAAACCTTCTTTAGAATATCAAGTGTCTATCCCAATTAACTTAGCAAAATCCCTAGAAGGTAAATATTATGTTGGTTATGCTGATAATTTAACTTTTGGTCAAGGAAAAAGTGCTTGGGCAAGATTATATAACCCACCTGGTTCTGGCGTTAATTTACATGTAACCGTTTGGACTGTAAGTGATGTCTCTGAAACTTCATTTAGAGCTCAAATTTGGTTTAATACGAGCCCTCCAGGAACACCTATAGAATCTAATTTAGTCACCCCATCAAACTTAGCCCTTTATCCTCTGCCCTGCCCCAAAATCAAACTACAATATGCTACTGATGTCTCGGGAGATCCTCAAGGTGGAATAAAAGCTTTTGTGCGTAGAGGTCAACCTGAAACTACCCTTGTCGATGACGAACAAGGTAAATTTATCTTTTCACCTGGTGGTTCATTCCTGATTTTTTTGTCAAACCCGGAAACACCTGAATTGGTTAGTAGCGGCAGAATTGCCTTTGGCTGGTGGGAGGAGCCTATTTGTTGGTAAAAACACTTAGAAATCTTAGACTCTTATACCTTTTTCTTCCGCTAACATCAACAACCAGAGTAATTTCAAATATGTTACTTTCTGGGTCTATACAGACTAATTGACTTTCTTAAGTCGTATTAGTACCTAACTCTTCATCTTTTAAATGCTTAGTGTAATTCTGTATAGTTAGTGCAACCACTCTTCCTTCATTTCCCTAGGGAATAAACCTGTTGCATTGAAAGATATGATACTATAGTGGCTTTGCCATTATAGTATCTGTCTTTGTTGGCAATTTCCTTAACAAGCACCACTTTAGTCTTAAGGATGAAATTGCTCTCACGCTTTAGTCACAATAATCCCTAGGTGATTTAGAAACAAAAAAATGGCAAGATTTTACTCTTACCATTGGGTTTGGCAAAAAAATTATTTTATTACCCTATAGCAACTCCCCAAATTGATCATAAAAGGAGTCACAAAGTCTCATTTCACCAGATACATCCTTTGTAACTTTAAGAAATTTAATTTTTAAATAAAGATTCTCAGATGGTTATTAGATAACACAATTCCATATTTTAGAGCAGATTCAAACCCAAATTGAGCATAGTAATCCCCACCAGTAAGTGCAACCCATTCAAACCCATTGTCTTTAGCTTTTTTTAGCCCGTATTCCACAAGTTTTTTCCCAATCCCTTTATTCTGATACGAGGGTTTAACCGCCAAGGGCCCTAACGACAAACCCTCGTTCTTACCTATTAACGCCTTTGATAATAAAACATATCCTATTATTTCCTTCTTCAACGTTGCAGCTAAAGATAACTCTGGTATAAGGAATTTGTGGATAAGGTAAGGCG
>DUTE01000448.1 GCA_012842235.1 Bacillota bacterium | reverse complement strand
GAAGCGGAATCGCAGCATTTTCAATATAAATAATCATGTGACAATTCGCTTGTATACAAAGTTCTTAGGTCTTATTAAGTAATATATTATCTTATCTCATTTATATACAATCTCCCACGGTTCGTCATCATTCCACGAACCAAAGGCTTCATTAAATCCCTCCTCAAAAAACATCGGTAAGTAATTATGAAAACCGTTTGTAGTTAGTTGCACTTTAAGTTCATTAATACTTACCCAATAATTCTTACCCTCGTCCATTTCAGTAATAAGCTCACCTTCGAAATCAGTAGTTTTATAGAGAAAAACTATGTAACGGTCAAAGGTTTTGTTGTTGCTCCAATGAACGACACCGCAGGATTTTAGATTTTTTATATCAAGCCCTGTTTCTTCTTTTATTTCACGAATTGCTGAGTCGACAAAGCTTTCACCTTCATCAACATGACCACCTGGAAAGGACAGACCTTTCCAGCTTTTTATTCTTTCCTGGACAAGCACTTTCCCTGTAGTTTTGTCTTGTACCATAACCATATTTGTAAGTTCTACTTTTGGCATTTTAAATACTCCTTTATATCTCCTACGAACTGATTACCATAACATGCCAGCTCGCCAAGTACATGATCAATTCCATATTCATTCTATACCTTATCACGAGTGATACAATCGCACTCAACAGGAACAACTGATATTCTAGTCTCGGGAAAAGCCAATTGATGTGGCATTAAACACCGTCTTACGTGAAGGATTTACAGCATATCATCGCCTTTTTTCATAGAAAGACCATTTTCATTTGTTGATTTCCATGGCATAAAGACGTAAAGCGTTATCTCTTGTATGACCGGATCTGTCCTCACAGATTATATAATCACGGGGAACACCGTTTTTTAGCAGTACATCAGTATAAAACTAATCAGTTCTATACTCTTTATCATAAATATCAGTTTTTGATTTAACACCGTTGAATTTTCCGCTTTCTACACTTACACCTCCTGATGGAAGCAATAGAGGTGCATATCCAATATGATAGTGCTTAGCCGCTCTTTCAGGAATATTAGAAAAAGAGCCTCCTCGCAAAAAAACAATATTAACCTTTGAAGGCCTGTCCGATAAGAATATGTTATTTGTAATGTCAGTTATAATGCAATCATCCATTACTCGGCCCAACCTTTTTACATATTTCATTAATTCCCTTTGTTCCACCAACAATGATAATAAGGCAATTTATCTCATTATACCATTCTGTATGCAAAGCTCGGCTCCTTTGCTCAATTCCTACGGCATCCTCTTTTATCGCCAACCCGGAACAAAAAAATCATATCTAAACTATCTTCTTTACCCCATTAAAACAGGCGTTATCAAAACCCATCGTCTGAACGATATGAAAGAGATAAGTGTCCGCTCCAAGAACAAAACAAGGGCTTCCCCGTAGTCATCTTCGGCATTGTAGCCGCGAAATGACGGAAAGCCCTTTCTCATAGGCATTTCAGTTAGAACAAATAGACTCTGGTTTCTGCTAAAGCCTTTTTTTAT
>DUTE01000070.1 GCA_012842235.1 Bacillota bacterium | reverse complement strand
TTAAGGATCGTCTTATAATGGAAGGCGATCCCCACAAAGTGATTGAGGGTATGCTCATTGCCGGTTATGCAGTGGGGGCCACCGTTGGTTATATCTATATACGTGGTGAATATTATCGTTCAATTGCAACAATGAAACAGGCTATAGAGAGTGCACGTAAGTTAGGCCTTTTAGGGACAGATCTATTTGGCTCAGGTTTTGATTTTGATATAGAGATCAAAGAAGGTGCAGGCTCTTATGTCTGTGGTGAAGAAACGGCGTTGCTTGAATCTATGGAAGGTAAACGTGGTGAACCTAGGCAAAAGCCACCATATCCTAGTACTTCTGGTCTTTGGAAAAGACCTACTGTAGTGCTCAATGTAGAGACCATCGCTAACATCCCCCCGATTATGCTAAATGGTGTTAATTGGTATAGAAGCATGGGTACACCTTCTTCTCCTGGTACTAAAGTATTTACTCTTACAGGTAATATTAACAACAAGGGACTTATAGAAGTACCTATGGGGATCTTACTTCGCGAGTTAATCTATGGTGTTGGCGGTGGAATTAAGGGTGATAGATCCTTTAAGATGGCACAAATCGGAGGAACAGCTGGGGGCTGCCTTTCTAAAGCTCATCTCGATACACCTCTAGATTATGAAAATCTTCAAGCAGTGGGTTCGACACTTGGTTCAGGAGCTATTTTGATAGTTGATGATAGCCATTGTATAGTTGATGTGGCCTGTTCAATGCTAAAGTTCTTTGCTCATGAATCATGTGGTCAATGTACTCCCTGCAGAGAAGGTACCATGAGACTTTGGCAAACTTTTAATCAACTACGTGATTTTTGTGCCACAAAAGAAGATCTAGATCTAGCCCTAGAGCTTGCAAGAGTAATGCAAAGTTCATCACTTTGTGCTTTAGGACAGTCGGTTGCTATGCCTCTTGGAACAATAATGGAAAATTTTGCTGAAGATATCGAGGCTCATTTACACAAGACTTGTCTAGCCCAAACCAAAGGCCAAAGATCAAAAGCTGAAGGGAGGCTAGAAGACAATGTCTGATATTACTTTAATGATAGATAATAAGCAAGTACAGGTTAAGCCGGGAAGTACTATATTGGAAGCAGCAAGAAAAGCCGGTGTAAATATACCTACCCTGTGTTGGCATGAGGATCTAGGTACTCCTTCAGTTTGTCGTGTTTGTGTAGTGGAGATTGTAGGTATGCGTACCCTACAGCCTGCCTGTTCTTATCTTGTGGCAGAAGGTATGAAGGTACGTACCAATTCACCGATTGTTAGAAAAGCTAGAAAAATGGCTGTAGAGCTACTTCTTGCTCATCATCCTGATGACTGCTTGACATGTACCCGAAACCTTAAATGTGAATTACAAGAACTTGCTTTTGAGTTAGGTATTAGAGATGTTCGTTTTGCAAGAATTCAAAGAGGAATTCCTCAAGATGAATCATCTCCTTCCATAATTCGAGATCCGGATAAATGCATTAATTGTAGGCGTTGTCTTGAGGTCTGTCAAGAGGTTCAGGGGGTTGCAGCACTATCTTTAGTTAACCGTGGTTTTGATACTGTAGTGATGCCTGCTTATGAAGCGGGGCTTATGGATGTAGTCTGTGTAATGTGTGGCCAGTGTAGTCTTGTTTGTCCAACAGGAGCTATCATTGAGCGTGATGATACAGCTTTTGTTTGGGAGGCACTTGCTGATTCTTCAAAACATGTAATTGTTCAAACTGCCCCAGCAATTAGAGCTTCACTTGGCGAAGAACTTGGTTTGCCTTCAGGATCAATAGTGACTGGCAAGATGGTAGCAGCACTTAGACAACTTGGTTTTGATCGTGTATTCGATACTGATTTTGCTGCAGATCTCACAATAATGGAAGAAGGGCATGAGCTACTTGAAAGATTAAATAATGGTGGGGTTTTGCCATTAATAACCTCATGTAGTCCAGGATGGATTAAGTATGCTGAGCATTTCTATCCTCAGCTTTTACCTAATATATCTACATGTAAATCTCCACAACAAATGTTTGGTGCTCTTGCCAAGACCTATTATGCAGAAAAAGCCGGAGTAGATCCTGCTGATATTTTTATGGTTTCAATTATGCCTTGTACTGCTAAGAAGTTCGAAATTCAGAGGCCTGAGATGAAATCTAGTGGTTATAAGGATGTAGATGTGGTCTTAACTACACGTGAGTTAGGCCGTATGCTTCGAGAAGCAGGAATTGAATTTGCAAACCTACAAGAAGAGGAATTTGATGATCCTCTTGGTATTTCAACAGGAGCAGGAGCTATCTTTGGAGCTACAGGAGGAGTAATGGAAGCAGCTCTTCGAACAGTTTATGAAGTTACAACTGGTAAAGCTTTGACAGACGAAAATATAGAGTTTCATGATGTAAGAGGTCTTGAGGGAGTAAAGGAAGCCACTGTAAACATAAATGGAAAGGCTCTTAATGTTGCAGTTTCACATGGTTTAGGTAATGCCAAAAAAGTACTTGAGCAGATTAACTCAGGGGATGCATCGTGGCAGTTTATTGAGATAATGTGTTGCCCTGGTGGATGTGTAGGTGGTGGAGGGCAGCCAATTGGCACAAAGATGAATACAAGAGCAAAAAGAGCAACTGCATTATATGAATTAGATCGTGATATGGAAATTCGCCTTTCTCATAAGAATGAGGCAGTTCAAACTCTGTATAAGGAGTTTTTAGACCATCCTCTATCTAAACGTTCACATGAACTTTTACACACCCACTATACAATAAGGTAAGAAAATTCTTACAGTAACTGATAAAAAGTAAAAAGGGAAAAGTAGAAAAAGCGACAGAAACAAAAGGGATTTCTGTCGCTTTTTTTGATAAGATAGCGTTTGTGTTTTTACAAAATTAGCTTTAGAGTGCAAACAAGGAAGAGTAAACTATTTTGCAGTAAAATCAAGTAAGAAATGTTATTAATATAAAAAATGCGTAATAGTATAAGAGAGTGTGTTTGGCAATCTAAAATTTTAGAGTTCGGCAACTAATTTTTTAGAGCACGCTACCGAGGAT
>DUTE01000069.1 GCA_012842235.1 Bacillota bacterium | reverse complement strand
TACGCTCTGTTAGCACTAGAGGATTATCTAGAAAATGCTAGGCCTTTACTTCTTCAACAAAACCAGAGTGAAGCGGTATTTATTAGCAATAGAGGGCAAAGAATTAATCGCCGAACTGTAGAATATATGGTAGACAAATATGTCAAAAAGGTAGGCCTAAATAGTGGCATTTCTCCTCATTCGTTAAGACATACCTTCGCAACTCATATGCTAGAAAACGGAGCAGATATTCGTTCGGTTCAAGAACTTTTAGGACATGAAAATGTTTCCACAACCCAGATATATACTCATCTAAGTCGGAAAAAGCTACGGGAAGTTTATTTTACAACTCATCCCCGTGCTAAAGGAGGTTCTGATAGTGTTTAAAGGAACCACTATAGTTGCTGTAAGAAAAGATAACCAAGTAGCAATAGGTGGCGATGGTCAGGTTACTTTTGCAGAAAAGACCGTTTTTAAGGCAACAGCTAAAAAGGTACGCCGTTTGTATCATGGGAAGATTCTAGCAGGTTTTGCAGGTTCAGTTGCTGATGCATTCACTTTATTTGATAAGTTTGAAAAAAAGCTTGAAGAGCATCAGGGTAATTTACTCAGATCAAGTGTGGAATTGGCTAAAGAATGGCGAAGTGATAGGGTTTTACAAAAACTAGAAGCGATGCTTCTTGTGGCTGATAAAGAACATATACTAGTTATTTCTGGTTCAGGTGAAGTGATTGAACCAGATGATGATATTGCTTCTGTAGGTTCAGGAGGGGGCTATGCTCTTGCAGCAGCTCGAGCACTATCGAGATATTCAGATCTTTGTGCCAAAGAGATTGTGAGCGAGAGTTTAAAGATAGCCTCTGAGATATGTATTTATACTAACGATAATATCTCCATCTTAGAATTGGAGGAGTAGATATGCAAGGTATGACTCCTAAAGAAGTGGTAGCTTATCTTAACAAATATATAGTTGGACAAGAAAATGCCAAAAAAGCGGTAGCTGTAGCTCTTAGAAACAGACAAAGACGAAAACAGGTACCACAAGAGATAAGAGATGAGATTGCACCAAAAAACATTTTAATGATTGGGCCAACAGGTGTTGGTAAAACCGAAATTGCCCGTAGGCTTGCTCGCATGGTAGGCGCTCCTTTTGTCAAAGTGGAGGCCACAAAGTTTACTGAAGTAGGTTATGTTGGTCGCGATGTAGATTCAATTATAAGAGATCTTGTAGAAGAAGCAAGGCGAATTGTCAAAGCCCGTCGCATGGATGATGTTCGTGAAAAGGCTAAAATTCATGCAGAGATGAGTCTTTTAGAGATTCTTGCTCCAACTCGCAAGAAAGAACAAAATAACCCTTTCAATGTTTTTTTCGGTGTGGAAGAACCTGTTCAAAGACAAGAGCCTGTCGATTTTCATGAGAGAGAGAGAATAATTGAACAACTAAGAAATGGTGAGTTAGAGGATAAACTTATCGAAATAGAGGTTCCCCAAAAAGAACCAACTATGGATCTGTTTTCTTTAGGTCTTGAAGATGTAGGGGTGAATCTCCAGGACTTTTTCGGCGGATTTATGCCAACCAAAACAGTAAAGAAAAAAGTCACTGTCAAGAAAGCTAGAGAGATTTTGACCGATATAGAGGCAGAAAAACTACTTGATATGGATTCAGTCAATCAAGAGGCTCTAGAACTTGCTGAAAATGAAGGCATTGTCTTTATTGATGAACTTGATAAGATTGTTGGTAACGGTTCTAGTGGAGGACCTGATGTATCCCGAGAAGGTGTTCAACGGGATATTCTCCCAATTATTGAGGGTTCAACAGTAGCGACTCGTTAAGGTTATGTAAAAACAGATTATATTCTCTTTATAGCTGCAGGTGCCTTTCATCTATCGAAACCTTCTGAGCTTATCCCAGAGCTGCAAGGACGTTTACCTGTTCGAGTAGAGTTATCAAGTCTTTCTGAAGATGATTTTGTTCGTATACTTACCGAACCGGCAAACTCACTTTTAATTCAATATAAAGAACTATTAAAAACGGAAGACGTTAAGCTTGAATTTACTGATTCAGGTATCAGAGAGATTGCCGCATCGGCACGTAAAGTTAATGAGAACACAGAGGATATTGGTGCTAGGAGATTACACACAATATTAGAAAAAGTTCTTGAGGATATTTCTTTTAATGCTCCAGATTACAAGGGACGTACAATTGTAATTGACGATGAATATGTAAGTGATAGATTAGATGGTCTTGTAAAAGATAGAGACTTGAGCCAGTATATTCTCTAAAAAAAAGAAGCCCTTAAGCCCTTAATTTTCATTGAAGTAAAAAGCTTAAGGCTTCTCTTTTTATTTTAAATAAGCAACTGACTATATAAGCCAATAGCGATAGATTACAGGATTTAAGTTAAGAGGATCTTCAAAAACTGGAGTTTGTCTAAATTCAGGGTTAATAATCTGTTGATACATAGCTGTATATACGTAGCTAAAGATTTCTGACGCTGTTATTTTTCCATCTCTATTGTAATCGGCTCGACGATTTAGAAGTCCAAGAAGGAAATGTTTAGTAAAAAGTCCAAGACCGCCATCGTCACGATATTGGTATGATTCTTGTTCAGCTGTTGATGAAGCCATGAGAACATAACCTGAGTTTTTTAGAGCTTTAGTGGCAACGTAGCCATCAAAAAGAGAGCCAGAGTAGCAGGCATCAACTACAAGAATAATCTCTTTGGTTGGCATTTGGGAAAAAATATCTTCGAGATCATTGTCTGTTAAAGCATCAGTTTTATCAGTTGTAGAGTAGTTGTAAAGAGCTAAGCGATCGGCATCCCCATGGCCTGAAAAATAGACAAATAAATAATCCTCTGGTTTGATTTTTTTTCTAATTGAGGCAAATACGTTAAGAATGTTTTGTTTGGTAGCTTCTTCATCTCGCATAGTGATAACTTCATTTGGCCTTTGCTTGAAAAACTTTTCCATTGCAGTGGCATCAGTTGAGTATAGTGAATTTAAATGAGCATAAGAACTTACACCAATAATAAGGTAGTAACCTTTGCCAACTGGATAAAAGGTGGTATTTATTACATTAGGTAAAACTTCAACATCAAATTCTCTGTAGAGAGATTTTTCCGGAAAAGAGACACAAAGAGTATGGTTGCCTTCTTTTAATCCACGAAGGAAAAAGCAACCACTGCTATTAGTTTTATCTGACTGATAGGAGCCTTTTAAGCTGACTGTAGCACCAACAAGCTCTTTATAGCCAGGAATAGTTTGCTCATTCTTAATTACAGTTAGATTATCTATGCTGTCTGTGAGTTCTTCGCGAATAACAACTTTACCAGCAATATCTCCAGTTCTTATATTTCTGTACAAACAGCCATTTAGAAATAAAGCTGCTACCAAAAGAAGAGGTATTACATTGAGATATTTTCTTTTCATTTTTTTCCCTATCCCCCTTTTTTATGCAGGTACATAAACAGGAAGTTTTTCAGTGTGTATTTCAGAGATAAGGGGGGTATGTCCTTTTATCTCGCCATCACACATCTTCTCAGCAGGTTCTAAGCTTTCTATAGTAACGTTTTTGGCTTTAAGAAACTCAACTTTAGGATGGTTTACATGTTTACCTGAGTAGACTTTAGGTAACATTTTTAACAGTTCCCAGCCCCTAATATCGTTGACAATTACTACATCTAAAAGGCCATCTGTAGCATTGGCTCCTGGGGCTAAGAATAAGCCCCCACCAGTGTAGGGTGTATTCATTACGTAGGTAAGTATCGATTCTACTTCTCTAACTTTATTA